>CALJGH010000067.1 GCA_938073925.1 uncultured Nitrospinaceae bacterium | reverse complement strand
TCATCAAGAAATACAACTTTGTTGAATGGGGACTGCTTGTATCCTTCTATCAATATGCAGTCACAGCGTTCTAATGCATGCGTGATCGTGAGTTGTTTGAAATCATTATCTGCCAGCACTCCAAAGTGGGTCGGGTCATTGATTGCCACAATCCCGGCGCCAGCTTCACGAACACGCGCGGTGTCTTTCCCAGTTTTGTCCATCTTGAAGCGGTGCGAATCGTGTTTGTAGTAACCCACGCGGATATCTTCTTCAGCAAACCTTTTGGTCAGCCTTTCGAGTAGAGTGGTTTTGCCGACACCCGAAAAACCTGCGAAGCAAAGAAAAGGTGTTTTGAATTGTTCCCAATAAACATCCATAGAAAGCGCGTAAGCCTGTATAATGAAGGCCGAACATATCAGGTTCCGTGTTCGGCGGTTAAGTCATTTAAAATGAGTGTATTACGCTATTATTTCGCAGCCATCTAATGCTGTCAACCCTTTTCCTTTCTAAATGAGAATGAATCGAGTGACCCGATTTCAAAGATTTAAACACTCCCTGATGGCAGGAACTGTCGTCGCAGTTTTATTTAATGGTCTTGCATTTTCCGAAGAGATAAATACGGCTGAGGCACCCCATGTTCCGCCCCATACCTCGCGGATAATGCCTGAAACGGTGGTGATGAAATTTGAGGCGAAGGAGTTTGTCGGTCCTTTGGACGGCAAAAACTATAAGTTCTGGAGTTTTAACGGAACCGTTCCTGGGCCTATGATCCGCGTGCGCCTTGGAGATACGGTGGAGTTTCATCTTTCCAACGATAGTTCCAACCAGTTTCCACATAATATTGATCTTCACGCTGTCAACGGACCAGGAGGCGGGGCGGCTGTCACTCTGGTTGCCCCAGGTGAGAAAAAAGTGTTTCAATTTAAAACGTTGCATCCCGGACTCTTTATTTATCATTGCGCCTCGCCTGTACCGAGCATTCCGGAGCATATTGCCAACGGTATGTATGGATTGATTCTGGTTGAGCCGAAACATGGATTGTCGCGTGTGGATCACGAGTTTTATGTTTTTCAGAGTGAGTTTTTCACCCAGCCTTCAGAGGATGAAGATGTGCTGGAATTTTCGCTGGAAAAAGGCATGGCAGAGCAAGCTGATTATGTTGTGTTCAATGGCAATTCTGGAGCATTGATGGGAAACAACGCCTTGCAGGCGGAAGTGGGAGATAAAATAAGAATCTATTTCGGCAATATTGGCCCTAACGGTGCCTCTTCTTTTCATATCATTGGCGAAGTCTTTGACGAGGTGTATTTGGAAGGTGCGTTGAACGGAATCACTAATAAAAACGTGCAAACCACCCTGGTTCCCTCAGCTGGGGCCACCATTGTGGAGTTCAAGGTTGACATCCCAGGGGATTATTTGCTGGTCGATCACAGTATATTCAGGATCAATAAAGGAGCGGTGGGTATGCTTACTGTCACTGGCGAAGAAGATCCTGAGGTTTTTAGAGCCTTGCCAGATTAAATAGAACTTAGTGTCTCTCTGAAAGATAGCCGAACAGGTAATCATTGAATTCGGTTTTAAAAATAAAGCGGGTATAAAGAAGGTAGACCAGAAACCCGGATACCAGATTAAGAATGGGTAAGCCAAACCCAAGATAGAGTAAAATCACCAGCAGCAAGCCCCAGATAGAACTTGGAAATTTTTTTGAGGGAGTGACGGGCAACGTTGCACGAAATTCTAACGCGTAACAATAGATCAATCCGGCAATAAGGATTCCTACCGTTAAGACAGAAAAAATTCACTCAATGTCAGGCAGGTCAGGGCTAATCCTGCAAGGGAGTAGTTGCTGATAAGGAATCCAGTTCGAAGGTTCAGGCTGAAGTTTGACAATCGAAATCCTATTATCTAGAATGATTTCTTTGTAAAGACGTTAGTTGGCTGCAACTAACTATGAATAATTTTAAATATTCCAATATTATCGTTAATTTTATCTGGAGGTTCGATGAATATGTTTGTTAAAGGCATTGCCGCAAGTTTGATGGGAGTTTTAATGACCGGGACTGCCGCGCAAGGTGGAGAAATTGCTGTTATAGAAACCACCATGGGAAATATTGAACTGGAGTTTCTGGAAGATGTGGCTCCAGGCCACGTAAAAAATTTTAAAGATCTGGCAAATAAAGGTTTTTATGACGGAACCATTTTTCATCGAGTGATTCCCGGGTTCATGATCCAAGGTGGCGACCCGAACTCCAAAAGTGAAGATCGCTCAAGTCATGGAACAGGTGGGCCAGGCTATACGATTAAAGCGGAATTCAATGATACACCGCATGATCGCGGGATTCTTTCCATGGCGCGCTCGCAAGACCCGAACAGTGCAGGCTCTCAATTTTATATTGTGGTAAAAGACTCTCACTTTCTTGATGGCCAATATACCGCATTTGGCAAAGTGATCAGTGGTATGGAAGTGGCCGATAAGATCGTTAATTCTCCTCGTGATTCTGCGGACAACCCGAACGAT
>CALJGH010000066.1 GCA_938073925.1 uncultured Nitrospinaceae bacterium | reverse complement strand
ATAGCTCACTCCCTTTTTAGCTCTTTTGTGCATTGGGAAGTGAGTGACATCTTCATCATTTAACAACACCTGTCCTTCATCGGGGCGGGTAAGCCCCACCACCATATAAAAAGTAGTGGTTTTGCCAGCACCATTAGGACCTAGTAAGCCTACAATTTCTCCTTGTTTAACTTCAATGCTCACTCTGTTAACCACTTTTCGGGAACGAAATGATTTAACAAGGTTTTGGGTTTTCAGGCCAGCCACAGCAAATATTCTTTGAAAGAGGGTTTGATGTTATTACTCGGAGTTTGTGGGTTTCTCTTTTTTATCACCTTCATCTTTCGGGTAAATTTTCATGCGCACTCTGTTATTGGCAACAAACCGATCTTTGTCCAGAAGAAATATCATCTCACGCCCTTCGATCATATTTCCTTCTTCCCATGCCGTGGCCTTGGGAGTTCCTGTGAGAATGATTTTCTGTAATTTATCTAAATAAACGGCTTTGTCTCCCTTAGCGCGTTTTTGGCCACGAGTTATGAAAACATTCCCAATGGCTACAATCTCCTCGGTTTCCTTTTTATCCTTGGTGTTATATACCTCAAGGATGTCCGAAGTTATCTTTAGCTCTCCCCAATAACCCACAACATTTCCGGAAAAAATGATTTTCAAACCACCATCTTCAGAACGCATACGGTCCGAGGTGATTTCTATAGGGTCCTTATTTTCTTTTTCCTCGCTAAACAGAAGGGAAGGACTTAATAGAGCGAAGCAAGAGGCAAGTGTTAATATGCGAATACAGGATTTTATCATTTGTTTGTATTAGAAATTTGGGGCTCGTCTTTATTTGCCTGAAACCTGCCAGCTAAAGATTGCGCATCTCCTGTTAGTTTTACACGACCGACAAGAGCAACATCTTTCGAACTGTTTTGATAGGTGCCAGATTCTGCTGTAATCACGTAGGGTGGACTGTCTCCCTTAGGTAGAATCATCTGAACATCTTTAAGCTGCGTGACATCTTCTTGATTATTAACCTGAGCCAGTCCCGCTTCTAAAATCCACTCTTTTTTACCCTTAATCTCGTGGGTGACTTTGAAGTTTTCAATTTCCACATCCACGCCTTTGTTCATTATTTTGACCTTTATATTACCCATTTCGACCTTATTGCCTTGGACTTTATAAAAATAAAATCCGGCGAGACTAATTACTGCAAAAGCAATGATCAGCAAAATAATTCTGACGACATTTATCATTTAACTAGTTAATTTTTAAAGAATTAAGCAGGTATGCAAATGGCATACCATGGAATGATAATGCCATAGGGGAGGATTAATGTAAAGGGAAAATGGGATGCTTTCGGGAACTCAAGAGAACGGGAGTAAAGGTGAATTCGCGCACGTTTTCACCTTTACTGGAAATATAAATTTCAATGCGCTCCTCGATACCAAACTTAAATTTGTTTGGTTTCTTATTTGATATTAATTTTTCAGGCCATTCGATGATGGTAATTGCTTTACTGTAAATTATTTCCTCCAAACCCAAATTCATAATCTCTTCTTCTGTTTCGAGACGATAAAGATCAATATGGAAGATGGGAACCACTCCTTGATATTCATTGATGAGAGTGAAGGTGGGACTTCGAATATAGGTGCTTTTATCTAACCCGGCACCGAGGCAAATTCCTTGTGTTAGACAAGTTTTACCTGCACCCAAATCGCCAAAAAGTAAAACAAGATCACCTGCAATCAATTTGGAGCCAAGGGATTTTCCGAGTTGTAAGGTTTCGTCTGCATTGTTGGTGATAGATTTTATCATGGCAATATCTGTTTCAAGGCATCAGGCAGACATCTTAACAGGTCGCCGGCAATCAAGCTGGTTTGAGTTTCTTTTTCGGAAAACAGGTCTCCGGAATGGCCATGAATATAGGCTCCTGCTATGGCAGCATTTTGAAGGGTAATGTTTTGCGCCGCTAAACCCGCGATGATTCCTGTTAAAACATCCCCCGCCCCCCCTGTGGCCATACCGGGATTGCCGGTGGGGTTGATATATATATATCCGTCAGGGGTACCAATAAGACTCGGAGCTCCTTTTAACAGGAGTAGGGTCGAATTTTTTTGAGCGAATTCTGTGGTCACATGCATTCTATTTTTTTGTATTTCCTGAGTAGATAATCCGATTAACCTCGACATTTCTTTAGGGTGGGGGGTGAGAATAGCGTTTTTCAATTTGCCCAGCCAATCGATATTATTTTCAAATGCGTTGATAGCATCGGCATCCAGAATCAAGGGGCAATCGATAGAGGGCAAAAGTTCACCGATCAAGCTTACCGTCTCGGGGTCGGTTGTCAGGCCGGGACCCATGGCAACGGCAGACTTTCCTTCCAGTAGTTTTAATATGGGATCTTTTGCTTTTAACGACAACGCACCCGACTGCGTTTGAGGCAGAGGAACGGTCATCACTTCCATAGGATGCAATTCGAAAGCTTTTTGGCATGTTTCAGGTAAGGCGAGAGTGCATAACCCGCAACCTGATCTTAAAGCAGCAAGGGCCGTCAGTGCCGCAGCACCACTCTTACCGGTCGATCCTGCCAATACCAAAACATGACCGTAACTTCCTTTATGTGAATCAGGCGAGCGTGACTGGAAAATACTTTTTATATCTTTTTCTTCGACAAGGTGGGACTGGATATTTTGTTCGCTATAGGATTCTTGAGGAATGCCTATGTCCAATAGCTCTACTTTCTTCATCGCTCCAGCTGCGGGATGAAGCAGGTGACTTTTTTTTATGGAGGCCAGGGCAAAAGTTAAGTCAGATAATACATGTGGGCCGATCAATAATCCGGAGTCCGCATCTATCCCGGAATTGATATCCACCGATACCGTAAACTTTCCATACTGGTTGATTTTATTTATAACTGTTTCCATATGGCCTGTTAAAGGCTTGGACAAACCTGTTCCGAATAAGGCATCTACGATGATATCGTAATGACGCAGCTTGTGGTCAAAGTTATTAATGTTTTCAGAACTCAGCTCTTGTATAGGTATATTCAGGTTTTGCGCCGAAAGGGCATTGGTTTTTGCATTGTCTTTTAAGTCTGCAAGTTTTCCAGCAAGCAGAACTGTTACGTTTGCTCCCAGTTGAAAAAGGTGTCGAGCGATTACAAATCCATCTCCCCCATTATTTCCTTTGCCGCAGAAAATAATAACTTTTTTTGCAGATAGGTCAGCAATGACGTTTTGCAATTGCCTGAAAATTGCTCCGCCGGCATTTTCCATTAAGACAGCGCCGGGTATCCCCAGTTTGTCAATTGTCCATCGATCGATGGCCTGCATTTGTTTGGCTGTGACTACAGTCAACAACGAGACTCTCCTAGTTTAAAGGTTCTTACAATCTATTCTACCTAAACGTAAATGGAATAGGGATAGTCTTTGGATTCTTTAAGAGACATTTCCTCGCGGGTAGGTATAAGTCCATTGATGACACCGAACAGGCTAGGGCGATCGTAACCGAGAGGATATTTTTGCTCATGGGTCAGGGAGTTGAAATGGTTTTCGTCCATCATAAAGTCTCTGTCGTAAAAATAATTGCTGATGAAATTTTCAAAATAGATGGGTCGTGCTTCCATTTCAGGAAGGCAATTTAATCTTTCTTCGTCGTTGTCATGATTATAATTAAAAGCGAAGCGAACGAGAACATCATAAAGAAAAGAAAAGTGATAGGAATTCATATACTGCCAGATTGAAGATTTTTTTAGTCCTGTTTTTAAAATTTGACGAATTTCTTTTAAATAAGTCAGGGAGTTTGCTTTTCCAGCATGTGGGTAGAATTGCAACAGGTCTTCTCGCCAATAGGGTTGAGGTTGTCGCTCGATAAAGGACAGAATCTCTTTCTCTTCCGTCAAAGCGACTTCAATAAACCGGCGAGGGTCAAATCGCTGGTTGTAATCTGCGTCAGGTGTGACACTAACATTTGGTTTGTTTAAATTATAAGGCTCGTAAATATTATTCTTCAAAATAAGCATATTCGCCCTTACTCCAAATGAGGTGATTTATTTCAAAAGCCTACAAAAACAGTTACAATAGTCCTCAATAATAAACTATCTGGCAAGCACCTCTTGAAACAATCCCTTTACCATATCAATGTTAAAACCATTTTTGGAGAAGAGCAAGCCCTCTCACGATTTGAGGGAAAAGTGTTGCTCATCGTGAATGTGGCTTCAGAATGTGGTTTTACTCGACAATATTCAGGTCTGCAAGAGCTTTACGAAAAATATAAAGATAAAGGTTTCCGTATCCTTGCTTTTCCAAGTAACGATTTTGGTCAGCAGGAACCCGGAGGTGACAAAGAAATTGAGAATTTTTGCATTACAAAATTTGCTGTATCTTTTAGCCTTTTTAGCAAAATCAAGTTGCTTGGCCCTAAACAATCACCGCTCTATAAATACCTGCAGGAATGCGATTTGACTCCGGTGGGCAAGACAGGGCTAAAAACTTTTTTAATGCAATGCGTAACTAGATTCTTATTAAGAATCCGAGGTGACACGACACCGAAAGCGAATGAAGTGAAATGGAATTTTCACAAATTTTTGATCAATAGAGAAGGTTTTCCTGTGGCTAGATATTCAAGCGAGATAGAACCTGATTCTTCTTTACTGATAAATCGTTTAGAGGAAGAGCTTAAAAAATAGAGGTATGTTTTTATTTTTCTAGATAGGGCGTTTCAGTTGGTGTTTGTAGTCTGGATTCTTCTTCAGCGGGTATCAATTGATTTATGACACCAAAAAGGCAGGGATCGGTTAGCTTCAAACTCTTTTTTTCCTCAGAGTCCATATTGTTGAATCGCTCTGCATTCATCAAAAATGGGGTGCCAAAAAAATAATTGTCAAGGAAGTCATCGAAGTCTATGCCGGCACCATCTAGCTCCGGGAATATTTCCATGCGTTGTTGAGGTTCTGAATAGCTATAGTCCTCATAAGTGCCATGCAAGCTATCGAAAATATAGGTTAGATGATAGGCGTTCAGGGTATGCCACATAGTTCGGTCTATCAGGCCTTCGAACAATCGTCGGGAAAAGTCATTGAGTAGGGAGATATTCCCGAAAAGAGAGGCATGTGGGAATAATGTCTTAAATCTTTCCAGTCCTTCGCTTTCGGGTAATTGATTGAGTCCGAAAAAGATTTCACGGTCTGTCATAAGGGAGTGGAAGATGAAATCATATGGGTCCAAACCCTTATTAACGTTGTTTTCTGGATGAGACGTAGGCTCGTAGATATTTTTTTTGAAGATCAACATTCTAAATGCTTGCCTCTAGTTTGGGGCGATTCAGTAGGAATGAATTTTATCATAAAAACCTTTGATGGGAATTGAGGATATTGCAATCTAAAAAAGAAATAGAAAAAATTTTAAATCGCTGGCTTACTGGGCCACAGTGCGAGCAGTTTTTGCAGATGCTGGAGCATGTTCAAGGCAGGTCTTCTAAAATTAAGGATTGGTCGTCTATCCATTCTCCAGATGACTTGGTGGACTACAATTCTCTGGAAGAGCCATCCTCCGATGATAGCTATTCCCGACTCGTTATAGGTAAATTGAATGGCGGGTTGGGGACTAGCATGGGTTGTGCTGGTCCGAAGTCTCTTATAAAAGTGAAGGGTGAAAAAACTTTCATGGACTTGATTGTCGAGCAAGTACGTCAATTAAATGCCAAATGGAATAAAGATATCCCTTTGTTGTTGATGAATAGTTTTTATACGGATAAAGAAACGGCTGCGTTTCTTGATGCCTGTGATGTGCCTGTTACAACTTTCAAACAAAATATGTTTCCCCGGGTCGATGCCAAATCGTTTTTGCCTCTGAGCCCGGACGAATATGGCTGGTATCCTCCAGGTCATGGCGATTTTTATAATTGTATGGAACAGCAAGGTATATTACGACGCTTGATCGAACAGGGAAAAGATATCCTGTTCATGTCAAATGCCGATAACCTAGGGGCTGTTGCGGACTCCAAAATTCTCAACTATATGATTGAGAAAAAGGTACCTTTTTTAATTGAGGTGACTCCTAAAACTCCGGCAGATGTTAAAGGAGGAACTTTGTACAAGGATGAAGACAGGCTAAAGTTGCTTGAGATTGCTCAGGTGCCTGATGAGCATGTGGATGAGTTTTGTAGTCAGGAAAAGTTTTCGGTTTTTAATACCAATAATATTTGGATAAACTTGGTATCCCTTGAAGAAAAAATGCAAGAAGGTCCGCTAAATTTGAATGTGATTGTTAATCGAAAAACGATTCAAGAAAAACCAGTTCTGCAATTGGAAACGGCTATTGGCTCGGCTCTGGATTGTTTTGCGGGTGCGGTAGGATTATGCGTTTCGCGCGACCGTTTTATGCCTGTAAAGAAAACTGAAGATCTTTTTCTGGTGCAATCTAATATTTTTAATCTGGATGAGGGAAGACTTGTTCGAAATAAAGAAAGGAAGATATTGTCCCTGCCAGTAATAAGTTTTGGAGATACTCTCCAGCAGGTGGAAGCTTTTCAAAAATGTTTCCCGATAATACCCGATTTGTTGGAGTTGGAGGCGTTAGATATTTTCGGTCAAGTTCGCTTTGAAGGCACTGCATCTTTGAAGGGGCAGGTGGCGTTAAATGGCAAAAGCCAATCGATTATTATAGAGAGTGGAAGGGAAATAGAAAATGAAAGCATTGAATGCTGATTATGGTTAGCACGTTATCACTTTAATAGTTCGGAATTATGCTTAAATTTTATATAGGATAAATTTCTATATAAATTGTAAGATAATTGGTTTTTATCTGAGTTTTTAAGTATGTTTTTATAGTCATAAAATCATCATATCTTATTAAATTACAATAATTTACTGTTATCCCTCCAAATAATCGTTGACATGTATTTATTCCTAAGTATACTTTGCCCATATGAGGTTTAATGCCTACTTGTAATAGGAATATTCCTAGTACTTGAGTCGGCTTTTTAAGTCGCATTACCTTCAGTCGCTGGGAGGTAAAGGCAAGTGGTTCTTTGAGATGTTCACTACAGGGAGATGAAATTTTTTTTTAAAATGTTTGTAGTTGAACTTTTGTTAACTAGGATAAGGGGGATTTACAATGAAAAAACTCGCTATCGTTTTATTTGTTACCGTTGCTTCATTTTGCCTAGTAGCTTCTGCATTTGCAGCAAATGTTGCCCCG
>CALJGH010000065.1 GCA_938073925.1 uncultured Nitrospinaceae bacterium | reverse complement strand
TGGCCCTAAAATTTCGTCTGGAAATGATTCGAATTATGGAATGGGTGTGTTACAGGTTTTCTAGAACCCTGCTTTTTCTAAGTGAATATTCTAAAAACCGATTTAAAGATTATTATTCTCTATCCAACCCGGACCTCGTAATAATTCCTGGGGGTGTGGATTTGAATAAATTTCATCCCTTAAAACCTGAAGAAAATAACAATGGTATTCGTGAAAAGCTAAATTTACAAAATAATGTGCCGCTAATATTGACAGTACGGAGGTTGGAAGAAAGAATGGGTTTAGAAAACCTGATTTTAGCTATCGAAATTCTGCTTAAAAAAAATCCGGATAAAATTTTTCAACTGGCCATGGTAGGGAAAGGAAGTTTGCAGCAAAGGCTGAAAGACTTGATAGTAGAAAAAAAATTATCTGATACCATTAGGCTTACAGGCCTGGTCCCTCGAGAAACCTTACCTCTTTATTTTAGAGTCGCCGATTTATTTGTTCTTCCGACAACAGCTATTGAAGGATTCGGTTTGGTAACAGCGGAAGCCTTTGCAAGTGGTCTGCCAGTAATGGGGACACCTGTTGGGGCAACGAAAGAAATTTTAGCTTTGGTTGATCAAAATCTCATTTTACAAGGAACTTCACCCGAGTCCTTGGCAAAAGGTATGGAACACTTTCTTAATAACCCAGAATACTATTCCCAATTAAAATCCAAATGCAGAGAAACGGCTGAAAAAAACTATTCTTGGGAGAATGTGGTCGATCAAACGGAAGAAGAATTTATAAAAAATATTTTTGATACGGCTCCTCAATGAATCTAAAATCTCCAAAATTAATTTTGTCTTTATTGATTATGTTGGTCTATGGCAATACGATTTTAAACTCTTTCCATTTTGACGATATCCCTTCCATACTGGAAAAACCTTGGATACGGGGATGGGATAAAATACCTCAATTCATTTTCAGTGTTTTCCAACGGCCTTTAGTCATTCTCTCTTTTAATCTGAACTATGCCATCAGTGAATTTGAGGTATGGAGTTATCATGTTTTTAATATCTGTTTTCATATAATAGCCAGCCTACTGGTTTTTAAATTTGTTCAGCAGATAATGTTTTTTCTGAAAAATATTTCAAATACAAAATATCCATATCTTTTTTCATGGCCCTATATTGCAGCATTGGTTTTCGCACTTCACCCTCTCAGCACACAATCTGTAACTTATATATCGAGCCGCTCATCTATTTTGGCAACGATATTTTATCTTTCAGGTTTGATTTTATTTTTTCGAGGTTTCGGTGAACGAAAATTTCATAAGAACCCCGGTCGAATTTATTTTTTTGGTTCTACTATTTTTCTATTTCTGGGGGGGGTAACCAAAGAAATTATAGTTACATTCCCAGCGGCATTATTTCTTTTTCATTACTATTTTATTTCGATAGAGAGTCCTGAAAAGTGGATATCTAAAAATTTAAAATGGATTTTATTACTATTGATCCCCTTGTTCGCAGGAGTGGGGTATAAACAATTTTTGGGTGGTGGATTTTTAACTGCGTCTTCAGCAGAACTGTCTTCATCTACCTGGTTTTTGACACAAACCTCGGTTGTTCCATTTGAATATTTTAGAAAATTTCTTTTCCCATTTAATCTGAATTTAGATATCAGTTTTCCTATTCTTAGTAACTGGTTGAATCCAAAAAATTGGATGGGCATCTTTTCATTGGGTCTTTTAATAACCTTGTGGATTCGAATATCAATAGGCATTAAAAAAAAAGGACCTTGGGAAATTGAAAAGCGGTGTGCTGGATTTTCCCTGGCTTGGATATTCTTAACTCTTTTGCCGACCTCAAGTTTTATTCCTCTATTAGATGCAGTGATGGAACATCGGACCTATTTGCCTTTAGTCGGGTTTGCTTTGCTGGCAACCGCAATTTTAAGCTGGGCATATAGAACTGTGACGAGTCTAAATTCAAATGATCTTCCTATATCCCTCGTGCAAACAGGAATGCTTATAATTTTAGTTTTGTTTTCTATGATTATTATAGATAGAAACAAAGTCTGGAAGGATGAATTGACATTGTGGGCAGATGCCAGGCAAAAGTCCCCGGGACTAGTCAGACCTTACAATAACTTGGGTGAGGCTCATGACAAGCTGGGGAATTATGATCAGGCGATTGGAGAGTTTAAGGAAGCTTTAAAAATCAATCCCAAATATTTTTTTGGATTAAATAATCTTGGAAATATATATGGGAAGCAAGAAAAGTATGAAGAGGCAATAAGCTATTTCCAAAAAGCTCTGCATCAAAAATCGGATTATAGCCCTGCGCATTATAATATTGCCCGAGCGTACCATCTCATTGGTAAGAAGCAGGAAGCTGCAGAATCATACCGAAAGGCGATTCAGTTTAACCCTTATTTCGAGCAGGCATTTTACAATCTTGCCTATTTGTCTATGGAATTGAGTGGGTTCGACGAGGCGATTGAAAATTTTAACAAATTTATAAAAATGCAACCTAACCATTCTAGAGCACATTTTGGATTGGGAAATGCATTGATGGTAAAAGGTCAGTTGGATCTTGCAATGTTGGAATATCGCCTTTCGGGGAAATTGGATCCTACCTTTGCTTTTCCTTATATGAATATGGCCAACATCCAGATGCAAACTAAAAATATTCCTGCGGCCCTGGAAAATTACCAAAAAGCGTTGAAGGTTAACCCTGACTTGTCTGCCATTCATTTGAGCCTGGGTATGATTTACTATCAATTTATGAATGATTCTACTAAGGCACTTGGTTATTTAAAAGAAGCTCTTCGCCTCAACCCTAATCAGGAAGGTGCCGCACGACTTAAGTCTCTTATAGTAGAGTTGGAAAATAAGCAGCCTGCATAAATTTGTTGATAAAATAAAAATCCTACAGAAATAATATTGTTAGGTTCTCTAGCCAAAGGGTACTAATTGACAAACCCTTTTTGGTTTCCTTTTACAATTGGGCCAGAGAGCAGTGCTTTAGATATAGGCAGCATGGAGCAATATAATTAAAAATGCAGGGGACATAATGAATATAGAGAGAAAAACGTTTACTACAGGGAAACCTGGTCAAAGCCAGTTAGCAGAGCTCAATTCTTCCTTTAATTTCAATGATGCTCTTGAAAGTACGCGAAAACGGATGGGACAATTTTTTAAAGGAAATCAGATTTTAGGAAGGAAAGGAACAATTGGTTGTGTTTCTCTCGAAATAACTCAGCGTTGCAACCTGGACTGTTCACTATGTTATTTATCTGAATCTTCTGCACTAGTAACGGATATGCCGATTGAAGAGTTATATCGAAGATTAGATGAAATTATTAATTTTTATGGTCCTGGTACAAATGTTCAGATCAGTGGAGGTGACCCTACGCTGCGAGATAGGGGAGAGTTGCTGGCCATTGTAAGGTATGCAAGAAAAATAGGCCTGCACCCCGCGCTGTTTACCAATGGCAAAAAATGTTCCAGAGAGTTGTTGGAAGAACTTTCCGAAGCGGGATTGAGCGATGTTGCCTTCCATGTCGATTTAACACAAAACTTGAAAGGCTATGAAACGGAAGCAGATCTCAATAAGTTGAGATCAGAGTTAATTGAAAGAGCCCGGGGACTTCCTCTTCTTGTGATTTTTAACACAACGGTTCACGAATCCAACTTTAAAGAGATACCGGCAGTGGTCGAATTCTTCATCAAAAATTCAGATGTGGTGGGTATGGCATCTTTTCAATTGCAGGCAGATACAGGTAGAGGAGTACTCCATCAACGACCAGAACTTATCAGTTTGGAAACAGTACAGAAAAAGGTTTCCCAAGGAGCAGGTAATCTTTTGCCCTGGGATACGATTTTGATAGGCCACCCAAAATGCCACACTTATGTTCCCACTCTGGCGGTGAACGGAAAGGCTTTTGGAATTATTGATGATTCTCTCATATTCTCTGACTTTCTTAGAGATTTCAGCCATGTTACACATGATCGGCGAGAAGGCCCCACGAAAATCGCATGGACTTATTTAAAGAAATGCATCCAACATCCGCAATGGATACTTCGCGCCTTAACCTATTTTTTACCTAGAATCTGGAAAATAAGAAAAGATATAATTACAGGCAAGGGAAGAACCAATAAAATTTCTTTTTTCATTCAAAACTTTATGGATAAGGATAATCTGGACTCGGAACGGATAGATGCATGTTCTTTTATGGTGATGACAAAGGAGGGGCCGGTTTCGATGTGTAAACATAATGAAAATCGCGATGATTATATTTTGCAACCTATCCAGAGTGCGGATGGGGAAAAAACATTTTATCCACTTCCATCCCTTAAAGAATCTGAAGTGATTACCTTGGAAACTTAAATATTGGTAAATTAGAAAAGTCGAATCAAATGTTCAAATATTTTTCCTTTTTTGTTGCGCTACTTTTATTTTTTTCAGGATGTGTTACCAAGGTGCCATCCACCGGGTTCATTGTTTCAACTAAAAATCAAAGGGGAGAGGTTTTTGGTTCGTATTCTTGGAAAAAGATACTTAAAGAATATGTAGACGTCAAGGGAAGGACTGCTTTTAAAAAACTGGCTTCAGATCATGTAGACCTACTTTTTTATTTGGACTACATAGCGAAAACAAGCCCTCAACTCAAGCCGCAAAGTTTTCCAGATAGGAAACATAAGTTGGCTTTCTATATCAACTCATATAATGCGTTGGCCATGTATGGGGTTGTGTATCATAAAATTCCAAGG
>CALJGH010000064.1 GCA_938073925.1 uncultured Nitrospinaceae bacterium | reverse complement strand
GCACTCGCGAAAAAGAATAAACAATTGGGGTGCTTTGTAGGTGAATAAAGAACGAACCAATAAAATGTATGTTTGGATTTCGATAGGGCTTGTCACGCGAACAATTGTCCGGTGGGGATTGCCACACAAAAAGAGCATCTGAGGAAAAGACTGATTATTGATGAATCAGCTGCAAGGCTGGAAAAGTTTTTTGGTGCTTCTGTCGAGTTGATGAAAGTTTTGAGTCGCGCTTGTGGTCATTCGCACTTGAATGAATTTGAATTAAGCGACCTACAACGTGCAAATAAGAAATGTCAGACCTCGCAGATATGCCTTTTGCCGGGGTGAGATCGGTTTGAGATTATGACTTGCATCCCTTGGTGTTAAAAAAATCGCCGCCTTTTAACTTTTCATCATCAGTGCCCCAATGAATGGTTTTGTCTTTTTTTTGCAATCGTGGGATATGTTTGGAGCAGTGGATATAGGCTTCTTCTACTTCAATCTTAATCCATAGTTTAGTTTTGTGTTGCCCGTCTTTTTCCGCTTCGGCTTTGTCCAGAGGGTTGACCAGTTTGCTCGCCTCTTTTTCCGTTATTATCTCTGCTTTGCCGTTTACGTGGAGCCCGATAGAGGATTGAAAGAAGTCGATAAACATCAATCCAATTTGCGGATTTTCAGATATGTTTCCCAAGCTTGCCATTACACCATTCCCTTTAAACTCCGGAAACATCAGCGTTTTATTGTCCAATACCTTTATAAAGCTTTTGGGGCCTGCCCGAAAGGATGCATCGCATTCTCCTTTTGAATCAGCCGTTGAGAGAAACACCATATCCTGGTTTTCGATAAATTTCTGCATTTCGGGATTTAATAAATCCAATACTTGTGAATTATAAAAAGAGTTGGCGCTATTACTGGTGTTATGTTTTTTTTGTAGTTCTCGTTCGCCTTGTGATCCTGGATGGTCCATGGTCTTGAGTTAAAGGTTGGAGTTGTGAGGAAGTGCTAAATTAAAATATTTTCCTCGTTCACCATAGACGAGCCCTTTTTCTTCCAGGAACCGAATTGCTTCTTCGGCGGATTCCTCTCCCTGGCCATTGTGGCCGTTTAAGTGCTCTTTGATTTGATCTATGGTTTTTGGGGCCTCGTTGCAATATACAAATGCTTTGGCTGCGGTTCCCTCCAATCGAACTTGTGTGGATTTTAAGGATCGATCATCGTAGACTTTTACAAAGTCCATGGACTTGGTGAATATCAGGAAAGGCAATTGTTCGGACTGATGCCGCCTTTTCCATTCTGCGGCAATATCATAAAGTTCCTGTTTCAGTGCAGGATCGATTTGAGTAGATGTTTTGAACTCAAAATCGTATGCGATTTTCATATGATCGATGTCAAGGCCATCGTAAACATATGGGTAGGCCTCGCCTGGAGCCGTGATGGTTAAGCCATACTCTTCTGGTCTCATAAAATAGGGGCTGAACCTTTCCAGCCATAAATCACCGACACATTCAGGCGGCGGTAAATGGAATAAGAGTTTGATCAAATCGATCTGCTGTCGATAGTCTTCGTTTGTTTCACCAGGAAAGCCAATCAAGATATTCCAGTTCACTTCAACTCCGTAGTACATGGACCATTTCATGCAAAGTATATTTTGTAGGGGTCGGACACCTTTATCCATTTCCTGGAGTTGATTCATGCTGAAGCTTTCTATTCCCGGTTGAATTACTTTGGCACCGCCATGCGCCAGGGTTTTGATTTGTTTTTTAGTCAGGTTGCTTTTTACTTCGATGAAAAATTGAAGATCAAAATTTTTCTCTGCCAGATCTCCAAAAACTCCATCGATGTATTTCATTTCCAGAATATTATCGACGAGCCGAAATCGAAATGAATCGTGTTTTTGAGAAAGCTCGGCGAGGTCGGTATGTACTTGGTCCATAGGCTTGGACCTGAATTTCATTGTGCTGGCGTTCAGGCCACAAAAAGTACAGTGATGCTTCTCTCCCCACCAGCAACCTCGAGCCGTTTCGTAAAGGATGACCGGGTTTTCCAATAGGGAAGATTCCGGGTCTATTTCCCGCAACTGGTCGAAAAAATCCTGATAATCGGGTGCCGCATAATCACTGAAGTTGCCAAACATGGCATCGGGTTCTTCGTAGAGCACTTCGTCATCGCGTCGATACACGACCCCTTTAGGAACCGAGCCGCCTTTCTCCAGGTAGTTAACAAAGTTCGGTAGAATGTCTTCTGCCTCACCGGGAATGACGTAATCTATCCAGGGAGAAACGCGAAAGTATTCGAGTCCCATTTCCGATTCAAAATTAGAGCCACCAAATAGAATTTTAACATGAGGAAATTTTTCCTTGATCATTTTTGCCAAGGTCAAACTGGCAACATTTTGGTTGAAGGTCGATGAAAACCCTATTACATCAAAGTCTCCCCAGTTTCCTGCATCTCTGCACCATTTCAGAAATTCGGGAACCATTTTAGTTTTTACATCCAGCAAATAGTCCAAGGGACGTTCTATGGACTGGCAAACATCTTCCATATGTGGGGCAAAATTTTCGGGATAGGCTTTATTTTTGGGGTTTTCTCCAAACAGGGCATGAGAAAATAGCCACTCTCCAATCAAGAATCTCTTTTCGCAAAGTTGGTTGTAAATGGGCAACCCAAGCTGATGAGCGAAATGCAGATTTAAATAATGGCTTTTTACTTCACAGCCTTTGGACTTCAGCAACGTGGAAAGCGTCCCCAATTGGATCGAGGGATAGATATGAAACCCAAATGGCATATTTACGAGTGCAATTTTCAAAGGCATGAATTAATTGTAACAATTTCAAGGGCTGCTGCCCAATAAAATCAGGTGTCTGAATATTTATTTCCAATAAATATTTTTGCATTCGATGGAGCACCCAAGTAAGGTCTGTTAGGATTGCCTCTTTCATATAGCTAAATGATAGAATAACGATTTCCTTCCAATATTTAACCCAACCCGAGAAAACATCATCACTCTAGATAAAACATTTAAAACTCAAGCGGGGGAAGAATTGAAACCTCCCAAGAAAATTCAGCCTCTCATCAGGCATTTGTCTTATCCCGTTACAATGCTTTTAAAGAAGACGCCTATTACCCCAAATCAAATAACCACCCTTGGAATGATATTTGGTGTGGCAGGAGGGGTTGTTTGTATCCGAGGAGATTATTTTTCCATTCTCTTTGGCGCTTTTTTATTTCTGATTTGCTATGTCCTCGACAATTGCGATGGTGAGATAGCACGGATTAAGGACATGCGTAGTATTTTTGGAATGCGGTATGACACTTTTGTAGATTGGGTAGTACACGCAGTGTATTTTACTTGTCTTGGGTGGGGCGCGACTTCTGTAACAGGACAACAGATTTGGTTTTGGTCAGGTTTAGCGGCTGGTTTCGGTGGCACCGTAAACTACGCTCTTGAGCTTTACCAAAACAGAACCAAACCCCACTCCAGCCAATTAACAGCTGAAGAGACATCGATTAAGGATGATGATTCAAAAATGGACCGTTTTGTTTTAAATACGCGTAATGTTCGTAGCGATTTTTGTTTTATCGTTTTGGTTCTTAGTCTTGGGGGTGTGATCTGGTATCTTCTTTCCTTTGCTGCTATTGGCGCGCAGGCCTATTGGTGTCTCCAGTTTACCCGTAGTTCCCGCCGCTGGCATCCATAGATAGGATCTAGAGTGAAAGCAATCAAATTTCTATATCTGCTAGTGGGGATTGGTCTTCTGGTTTACGTTTTTTCTGAGACCGATCTCGAATTATTATGGTCGAATCTGATTGCAACCGGCTGGGGTATCTTTTTTGTAATAGCTATTTATGGGATTGCTTTTTGGGTAGATACAATAGCTTGGCAGTTTACTTTGCCCAGTACAAGATTAAATTTAAAATGGCTTTACGATCTCTGGAAAGTGCGAATGGTGGGGGCGGCATTTGCAAAGGTATTGCCCTTCAGTGCTTTTGGTGGGGCGCCCGTAAAAGGTTATCTTCTTAAAAAATATTATGGGATTGGTTATAAAGAGGGTGCAGCTTCGATCATCTTGATTGAGTCCACACACCTTATATCTATGGTTTTTTTTATGGCATCGGGTGTTTTGCTCATTCACCTCAACCCCGATTTTCCTGAAAATTATTACCTGTTTTCTAAATTAGGTTTAGCCGCACTTGCTGTTGGCATTTTTGGATTTTATTTCATTCAACGGCTAAAGATTACTTCTATTGCAGGGGGATGGCTCAGTCGTCAAGCATTGGGCCGTCGATTGGAAAAATTTCTCAGCCACCTTCAGGAGTTTGATGACAGACTGGTTCAATTTTATACAGAAAAACGCACTTACTTTTTCGGGGCGTTGGGGTTAAACCTGTTGAACTGGTATCTGGGTGCTTTGGAAATTTATATTATTTTATATTTCCTCGGGCACCCTATATCGATAGCCGAGTCGATTATTTTGGAAACTTTGGTGGAGCTGGTGCGAGCGGGCACATTTTTCATACCTGCAACCCTCGGTACTCAAGAAGTCGCTTTTTTATCGGCTACCGGGGCTATTACCGGAGAACCCGCTTTAGGATTCGCTACCGCATTGCTGCGACGGGTTCGTGAGATTGTATGGTTCATTCTAGGCTTTGTTATTGGATGGCAATATTCGACGAGTCCTTCAGACTTGGCCCAGGCAGCGCAAAATGAAATGACAAAAGATTCGAGCTAAATATACAAAAAACAAAGATTTGAAGAGAATAGTTTCATATGCAAGAATAGCTTTTCTTTTAACCGGATAATTTGATATGAAATGTTTAATCATTGCGGCTGGGCAGGGCAGTCGCCTGAGATCTCTTGCTGAAGCAAAACCACTGATGCCTCTTAAAAATATTCCTCTCATTGATAGAGTAATCGATTCTGCTGTGAAAGCGGGAGTGGATGATTTCTACGTTGTGGTTGGTTACAACGGTGCCAATGTTCGTGCGCATTTAGAAGAAGTGAGTCGCTCTAAAAATATTCCCATAACCATCATTGAAAATGACGAATGGCAACGAGCCAATGGTATTTCTGTTCTCAAGGCCCAACCGTATTTGAACGAACCTTTTCTGCTTTTGATGGCAGATCATATTTTTGACTCTGAAATAGCCAGCCAGTTGATCCACCGTTCTTCCGAAAATAAAGGGATTATATTGGCCGTCGATGAAAACTTGCAAAATACATTGGTGGATATGAAAGATGTAACGCGGGTTTTGGTTGAAGAAAACCAAATTAAAAAAATTGGTAAAGGATTAGAGTCTTACAATTGTTTTGATACTGGAATTTTCTTATGCGATCCGGTGTTATTCACAGCTATTGAAACATCTTCGAAAAACCAGCAAGACGATTCTCTGTCAGGTGGTGTGCGTATTCTGGCTAAGCAGGGGAAGGCAGGTGCGATGCCTATCAACGGATCGTTTTGGTGTGATATTGATGACCCTGATAATTTTAAACAAGCCGATATATATTTATCAAGTCTGAAAGAAAAGTGTGCCTGAAAAAGAAAAGTCAGGCCGTTTTTAGTTTGAGAAGTCTGGAATAGACGAGATACCCGGCAAATAGATTGGCTCCCACCGCTGCGACTGCAATAAAAATTTCCATCTGATCAACCACGGCAACCAATAATAGGAAATGAATAAAATCTCTGTTCGCGAATTTTTCGGCCAGTTCAGGTTCGCTAATATGAAACAGTTGATTATCGAGTGATCTTTTATCAAGTAGTATAGGGCTCAATAGAAAGAAAGCCGTCAAGCCCCCCAGTCCTGCCAAGCCGCCAAGGTACAAAAAAATACTTTCATCTGTTTTGAAATAAACTCCACACCCAATAGCGGTAAACACTAGAAAATGGATAATATTGTCACAATAGATATCCAATTTTTTCCCGATATCTGTTTCCATAAATTTTAAGCGTGCGATTTCTCCATCGGCTCCATCCACCCAAGTTGACAAGACCAGTAGCATTGCTGCAATGACACTGGTTCCATAAGAGGCTTGAAGGAAAAGGAAAGCGGAAACCAGCCCCAAAAAAAAGCTTAGAAGAGTAATCTGGTTGGGGCTGACCGGAGTATTCAAAAACATACGTGTTAATAAACGTGAAGCTGGTCTGGAAAGAATGCGTGTGATTGAGCTGTCGTGGCTGAGGCCAGAACCGCCAACCTGTATTTCGTGAAGGCGTTTAAAGTCCTCTGGCTTTTGTATTTGCGCTTCCGTTGCTCCTGGGACGTAAATCGGGAAGTCCGCTTGTTGAGATTGAATGGCCGTAGGGTTTTCTAATAAAAGCTCGTTCAGTTTCTCTGGGTTTATAGGAAAAGTAGAAGCTCTCTCATTTTTGGAATTCGAATGGATAAGGCTGTGTAGTTCTTTCTTGTTATGGAGAGCAGAACCATTGAAAATATAAGCAGGATTGTTTTGAGTCCATTCTTTTAATTGAGGGATATTATTTATCCAAGGAATATTTTT
>CALJGH010000063.1 GCA_938073925.1 uncultured Nitrospinaceae bacterium | reverse complement strand
AAAGTCTAATGCTGTAATTTGTTCTGCACTTTCTTTTCGTAAGTTGGGATGCATCCCCCCTTGTACAATTCCAAACAGAGATTGATTCTCGGTTTGCAACGCATCTTTGCATCTTTTCGCCCAGCGGGTAGTGAGTTTTAGAGATTTTTGAGTCGTTGAAATATCTGAAGGGTAGGGTGTAGGCTCATCAAATGTCATGATAATATATGCGCCCAATGCCTGTTGTATTTCTATAGCCTTTTCCGGGGCAATAAAATGGCTGGAACCATCAATATGTGATTTAAAGTTCACCCCTTCTTCAGTTACCTTTGTCAGCTTATTCATGCTGAAAACCTGATAACCGCCGCTGTCTGTAAGAATAGGATGGTGCCAGTTCATGAACTTATGGAGTCCACCTAGTGACTGAATCAATTCATGTCCGGGCCTTAAATAAAGATGATAGGTGTTCCCGAGAATAATTTGAGCACCCATGGATTGTAAATTTTCTGGTGTCAGAGCTTTAACCGTTGCTTGGGTACCAACAGGCATAAAGCAGGGGGTATTGATTTTCCCATGGGGCGTTGTCAGAACTCCCAGTCGTGCAGAGGAGTGACTGTGTTTCTTTAATACTTCAAATTTAATCACTTTTTCTTTTATTCAGGAATAGGTGGGTTTTCAGCCATATTGAAAGTGAGTTGGCTGAAGGGAATTGTTAAATTGCTTACGTTGCAGATTTGAACTAGGGTGGTTTGAATTTCCCGTCGGTTCTCTTCGTAGCGATCGGCACATTTTCCGTTGACGTGAAACATGATCATCAGGTTCAGTGAACTGGCTGCTGGGTTGTCGACCCGGACTTCTAGCAATGTGAAGTCTGGAGAATCTCCTTCAAAATATATTGTTATTTTTTTGTATGAAGAGCTGCAAATATATCATTGATTTAGTTAGGATAGTAATGTTTCGAGAATAGCTTTTTGCACATGCAACCTGTTCTCGGCCTGATCAAAAACAATAGAATTTTTTCCATCTAAGACTTCAGATGTGATTTCCATACCACGGTGAGCTGGTAGGCAATGCATCACTAATGAATTTTTTCCGGTGGCATCTAATAGTTTCTGGTTGATCTGATAGGGTGCCAGAAGTTTTTCTTTTTTATCTAAGTCGCCGGTATCACCCATACTTATCCAAACATCGGTATAAATGATATCAGCATCTTTTACAGCTTTTAATGGATCTTCAATAAATTCAACTTTTCCGTTTCCACTAAGAGCAGGTAATGAATCCGGTTTGAATTCTGGAGGGCAGGCGATAGCCAATTCCATTTCCATCAATGAAGCTCCTGTCATCCAGGAATAGGTTACATTGTTGCAGTCTCCTACATAAGCTATTTTTATGTTTTCTATTTTTCCGAATTTTTCTTGAATCGTAAAAATGTCAGCAAGAATCTGGACGGGGTGATTTAAATCTGTGAGTCCATTGATGACAGGTATGGTTGCATGTTCCGCCAGGTCAATAACTTCCTGGTGGTCATGAGTGCGAATTAGAATTCCATTCAGATAGCGGGAGAGGACTTGCGCGGAATCCTTCAGTGTTTCTCCGCGATTCAACTGCAGTTGGTCTCCAGTTAGGAAAAGAGCTTGCCCACCAAGCTCATACATTCCAACTTCAAAAGAAATTCGAGTGCGGGTGGAATGCTTGTTGAAAATCATTCCTAGAGATTTGCCTTTTAAAGAAAAATGTTCTGCTCCATTTTCTCTTTTCTTTTTTAAGTCCGTTGACTTTTCAAAGAGTGTCAAAATTTCTTCACGGCTAAAGTCGTTGACGGTTAGAAGATCTTTTTTCATAAAAATTATTCCAAAATTATATTTTAATTTTTGATAATCGAAGTAGGCTTTCAGATAAGACAGGCATCAGACTATTTATATCTTCACGGGAAATATTTAAAGGGGGAAGAAAGCGCAAAATATTTTGTTGAATACAATTGATCAGGAACCCCTTTTCCATACAATCGAGAACAACCTGAGCTCCCGGCTTATCAAGTTCTATTGCCAATATCATCCCTTTGCCACGCACATCTTTTATTATTGAGTGTTGCTGCGCTAGTTTTTGCAGGCATTCGGAAAAGTATGTTCCTGTTTCTGAAGCCTTTTTTAAAAACCCGTTTCCAGTGATGACTTTTAGGGATGCTAAAGCAGCCGCGCAAGCAAGAGGGTTGCCTCCAAACGTGGCGCCGTGAGTTCCGGGTACGAATGATTTCATAACTCGATTTGTAGCGGCCATGGCACCTATGGCCATCCCCCCTCCCAAGGCTTTCGCAAGTGTCATGATGTCCGGCTTGGTCTTAAATAGTTCGTGGGCAAATAATTTTCCGCTTCGACCAAACCCCGTTTGTACTTCATCGAATATCAATAGCAGGTTATTTTTTTTACAGAGTGATTTTAAATTTTTAAGATAAGAGGGGTCGGGTATGTTTACACCGCCTTCTCCCTGAACCGGTTCGACCAGTATCGCGCAGGTCTTTTTGCTGATGGCTTTTTTAACTGCTGGAATGTTATTAAAGGGAACATATTTAAACCCCGGTAAGAGAGGTTGGAATCCGGTATGGAATTTTTTTTGTGCAGTTGCTGATAAAGCTCCCATCGACCGTCCATGAAAGGAATTATGCATTGTTATAATTTCTGTGCGGTCTGTATGTCCCTGGTCAAATGAAAATTTCCTTGCCAGCTTTATTGCAGATTCAATGGCTTCTGTACCACTGTTGCAAAAGAAAAATTTCTGAGCAAAGCATAGCGAGGTGAGCTGTTCTGCTAATTGAGATTGTGGCTCGATATGGTATAAATTGGAAACGTGCAGCAGTTTTTCTGCCTGGTTTTGGATTGCAGAAACAACCGCCGGGTGGCAGTGACCCAAGTTGTCAACGGCAAGACCGCTCACAAAATCCAAATATTGTTTGCCAGCTTTATCCCATACTTTCGTGCCTTTTCCCCGTACCAGTGCAATAGGGTATCGCCCATAAGTTTGTGCGACATGTTTTTTCGTTAGTAGGGCAATTTTTTGGTTCTTGTTCATAAAAATTTAGGAGGAATTGTTAAACCGAAAACTCTATCATAAAAAATAAACGAAAAATATAAAAACCTTTGATACTGTTGTATTTATGAAATAAGAACAAAAGTATGCCTTTGTTCTTATTTCTTATATTCTCGGGATTTCCTTGTGAAAACTTCCCAATCTGGATTCAAACGGCTTCTAGCTGTTTTAAATCTGCTTTTTCCCCAGAACTGCATATTTTTAGAGGAGACAGGCGGGGAGGCGAATATCTTTGTTGTACCTGCTTTAATGATATTGGACTTATCCATACCCCGATATGCTTTGTTTGTGGAGTTCCAGCAGATATTTCTTATAATTATCCTCAAGATGAATTTGTTTGTGAGGTATGTAGGCAAAGTCCTTATAAGTTTGATCGGGCGGGATCGCTGGGCCTTTATGATAACGTCCTGCGGCAATTGATCCATCATTTTAAATACCAGAAACAGTTGGGTGTGCTATCGGATATTGATTGTTTGCTTGAAAAATATTTTTCCGAATATGGAAAAGAGTACTCGGCTTTAACGGTTTCTCCGATTCCGCGACACTTTAATAAAATGAGAGAGAGGGTTTGATCAGGCTTTTCTTTTGGCTCGTCAAGTCGTAAGGGTTTTGGGTGCTCCCTTGGAAAGTGCTTTGTTAAAGCGAGTCAAGGTGATTTCTGTGCAAGCAACCAAAACCAAAGCAGAAAGAGCGTAAAATATCAAAGTGCTTTTGAGGTCAATCGTCTAGAATGGGTCGCAGAGAAAAATGTTTTACTGGTGGATGATGTTTTTACAACAGGGGCAACGATAAATGAGATGGCAAAGACATTGAAAAAGGCAGGCGCGGTAAAAGTTTATATTTTTACTCTAGGGCGGGTGGTTGTGGGAAAAGGCTTGGACAGGTAACTAAGAAAAATTGATTGGTATTTTAGGGTAATTAAAAAAATATGGATGAAGCAGCTAAGACAAAAAGAATACGCGGTCCGGAATTCTTAGAAAAGTATTTTTCTGGAAAGGTTTTGGATATTGGTTGTGGTGATGACCTGGTTGTTCCTAATGCGGTCCCTTTCGATCAAGAGCAGGGCGATGCCCAGAAGATTTTGGATTACCTTAGTTCGAATACATTTGATTGTGTTCATAGCAGTCATTCCTTAGAGCATATGACCGATGTGCCGAAGGCATTAGAGCAATGGTGGCAATTG
Source organism: uncultured Nitrospinaceae bacterium (assembly GCA_938073925.1). Classification (GTDB taxonomy): domain Bacteria; phylum Nitrospinota; class Nitrospinia; order Nitrospinales; family VA-1; genus UBA8687. The sequence goes on along the minus strand of CALJGH010000063.1, from coordinate 1,892 downwards.
GTAAAACCAGGTGGGTCGATGGTTATTGTTGTTCCCGATGAAGATTTGTATGAGCAGGGAGTTTGGCCAAGTTTGTTTAATCGCGATCATTCTGCAACTTTTCGGTTGAATAAATCGGACTCTTGGTCTCCCGTTTCTTATGACTTGGGTGAAGTATGTTCTGCTCTGCCAGGTGCCGAGGTGATTTCTTTAGAACGGCAAGACAAGGGGTACGATCACTCCTTAAAGAGTCATGGGTTGGGAAGGCGGGGGAAGTTTTTCATGCGTCTGAACCGCTCTATTATTAAAAGGCTGAACAGGAAACAAAAGTTTCTTGCGAAACTTGGGTTGAATTCCCAGTCTCTGAAATACAAAGTCAATTTAATATCAGTAAAGCTCGGTGCTCTAATTGATCAGACTTTGGAAGACGCAGTAGCACAAATTCAAATTGTTTTGCGAAAGAAAGATTAATGCTTTCAGGCGCTCGCGGATTTTTTATTATCTAAGCGAAGCCGTTACGAAATACCAGCACACTATACTTCCTGCATAACCCAGAAAAATGGCAGGCGCCCACTTTAAGTGAGACATGAAGTTGTAATTTGCTTTTTCAACTCCCATAACGGCCACACCTGCTGCTGAGCCTACAGATAGGAGGCTACCGCCTGTTCCGGCGGTCAGGGTGATCAGTAACCATTGGTCGAGTCCCATAGTCGGATCCATTTTTAGAACGGCGAACATGACAGGGATATTGTCGACAATAGCAGAAAGTAATCCCACTATAATATTTGAGTAGGTCGGCCCTAGATTGCCGTACATATTTTCGCTGGCGAGAGCAAGGTAGCCAATGTATTGCAAAGCACCTACGGCTGTAAGAACGCCAAAGAAAAATAGAAGCGTATCGAATTCGACTTGTTCTACTTTTGCGAAGATATCAAACCTAGGTCGATTTCTTCTATCTTCTTTGATACCTTTTTTTCTGAGGTGTCGTAGTTCACCCCAGCGTTTTAAATAATAACCCTTGATCATCAAGAGACCGAGACCAAACATCATTCCCATGAATGGGGGAAGATGCAGGAATTGATGGAAAGAAACCGCCGTAGCAACGGTGAAAATTCCCAGAAAAATGATGACCTTAGCGCCGGCTTTTAGTTCAACCTCTTCTTTGTCAGGTTCAGGTTGCTCATCAGGAACAAAGAAATACATGATCGTTGCAGGAATGATCCAGTTCACAATGGATGGAAGTACAAGATATGAAAACTCCATGGTTTGTACTTTTCCAGATGTCCACACCATAAGTGTTGTAATATCCCCAAACGGACTCCACGCACCCCCTGCGTTAGCGGCTACGATTATGTTTACGAATGCAGGAACGATGAACTTGCCATTGCCATTGCTTACTGCCAGCGCAACAGTAGACATTAACAAGGCGCTTGTTAGATTGTCGGCAAGTGGTGAAAGCAGAAATGTAATTAACCCAGTAGCCCAAAAAAGCTTTTTAAATCCCAATCCTTTTTTTAGTAGCCACGATCGCAGAGATTTGAATACGTTTCTCTCTTCTAGTGTGTTGATGTAGGTCATAGCCACAAGCAAAAAGAAAAAGAGCTCACCAATTTCTGCAATCAACTCTTTTACAAAATGATGGGCGTTATGTTGCGGGTCATGCGAGCCATGTTGAGCCTCATAAATACCGATCAAAGCCCACATAAAACAACCGATTAAGATAACCGGTTTTGATTTCCTCATGTGAATTTGCTCTTCAAATATGACAAGCGTATATGCCAAACAAAAGCAAATCAGAGAAACATAACCGACCCATGTGACTGTTAGACTATGCATACTGGGATCCTATTTTTTAGACAAATTAAAAGGCGGAACTGATAAGCGCGTAATATATCTGCCCTATAAAAGTTTTT
>CALJGH010000062.1 GCA_938073925.1 uncultured Nitrospinaceae bacterium | reverse complement strand
ATAATAATGTCGGGTAGTATGTCAAGGACTGCAGGTTCGATAGAATCTATTTTCGAAAGATCCAGCTGTTCTCTTCCAACAGAAACTAGCTCTCCCATGTCTTTAAGAATACTATTTAATTCTCCACCAACCTGCCCGGTTTTTCCTGTTAAAAGAATTTTCATAGGGCGAGAATTATAAAAGAGGTAATCAGCAAACAGGATATTTAAAAAGTCTTGTTTATGCGTTGGCGATCATGCGTGTCAAATATTGACCGTATTCGTTTTTTTTCAGCGTGTGGGCAAGCTTTTCAACATCAGTGGTGGAAATCCATCCTTTTGTGAAAGCGATCTCTTCGGGGCAACAAACCATGAGCCCCTGACGCTTTTGAATGGTTTCTATGAAGTTTGCAGCATCGAGCAGGGAATCGTGTGATCCTGTATCCAGCCAGGCAAAACCGCGGCTCATTCTTTCGACGGATAACTGTGATTGCTCAAGATATACCCGGTTTACATCGGTGATTTCCAATTCACCCCGATGAGAAGGTTTGATGGAGCCTGCAATGTCAACTACTTGCTTGTCGTAAAAATATAATCCTGTAATCGCGTAATGCGATTTAGGTTGTTCCGGTTTTTCTTCGACACTGACAACTTTATCGTTACCATCAAATTCCGCGACACCATAGTGTTGCGGGTCTTTGACCCAATATCCAAATACCGTTGCTCCTTCCTGACGTTTCTGAGCTGTTTGCATCATGTCGGGCAATTCAGTTCCGTAAAAGACATTGTCACCCAGAATGAGGCTGCAACCCTCATTGCCTATGAAATCTTTGGCGATGAGAAAAGCCTGAGCCAATCCGTCGGGGCGGGGTTGGACTCCATAAGTAATATTGATACCCCACTGGTTTCCGTCTTTAAGTAATTCCTGGAACAGGGGTTGATCCTGCGGTGTAGTGATGACAAATACATCGCGAATACCTGCCGATAAGAGAGTACTCAGCGGATAATAAATCATCGGCTTATCATAAAGTGGCATCAACTGTTTGCTGACGACCTGGGTTAGAGGATAGAGTCGGGTTCCCGAGCCTCCTGCTAGTATGATTCCTTTATTGATCATTTTGAAAAATCCTTAAATTATTCAAGACCCAGTCGTTCTCCTCTATAAGCTCCAGACATGACCCGGTTGACCCAGTCTTTATTGTCCAGATACCAGCTTACCGTTTTACGAAGACCGGTTTCAAATGATTCTTCGGGTTCCCATCCCAGGTGATTATGAATTTTACTTGCATCAATAGCATAACGCCGATCATGTCCCGGTCGGTCGGCTACAAACTCGATGAGATCTTTATGCGGGTGATAAGGAGAGTTTGGAACCAGCTCATCTAATATTTTACAAAGAGAATGCACGACATCCAAATTGGTTTTTTCGTTATGCCCGCCAATATTATAGACTTGCCCTACTTCACCTTTTTCCAAGACTTGGAGGATGGCTTTGCAATGGTCTCCAACAAATAACCAGTCGCGTATCTGTTTGCCGTCTCCGTAAACAGGTAGAGGTTTTCCTGCAAGTGCTTTTTGAATCATCAGCGGCAATAGTTTTTCAGGGAATTGGTAAGGGCCATAGTTGTTAGAGCAATTTGTGGTCACCACCGGCAAACCGAAGGTTTTAAAATAGGAACGAACCAAATGATCGGATGAGGCTTTGGAAGCTGCGTAAGGCGAATTAGGTGCGTAAGGTGTTTCTTCGGTGAATAGCCCAATGTCACCCAGCGAACCATAAACTTCATCTGTTGAAACATGGAGGAAGCGAAAATCTTCGGGACGAGAACCTTTCCCTAGATAATTGCGCGTTGCTTCCAATAACTCATAGGTTCCTACAACATTGGTCTGTATAAAATCTCCAGGGGACTCAATAGATCGGTCAACATGAGATTCTGCAGCAAAATGGACGACACGCTCAATTTTGTACTCTGCAAACAGTTTCTCCAATTTATCTCCATCGCAAATATCGCCTTGAACAAATATATAATTTGGGTCGTTCTCTAAGGAAGACAGGGTATCCAGATTCCCTGCATAGGTGAGTTTGTCGTAGTTGATAACTTTGACCTGATCGGATTTCATCAGGTTGAGGATAAAGTTTCCTCCGATGAATCCGGCGCCGCCTGTAATAAAAAATGTTTTCATTTCTGTAATATTCGGTGTTAAAACATGAACTGTAGGGAATACTAGGGACAGCTTGTTAGAATTATAAGCGCTTAAGCCTGCGCTTTCAAGATATTGCCTTGCTCGCCGCAGGAGCAAAAGGGCAAAACGTTTTTGAAGGGATGATAATAGTCAAGTTTTAGCCTGATTTTATACGTCACTCCAACCTATATAAACCGCCATGCCTGCTTCATTTTCCATTGCTGTCGTTGTTATCAATTGGAACTCGGGTGCTTATTTAGATAAGTGCCTGCAAAGTCTGGAAACCCAAACGCTAAAACCTACACGCATAATCGTCGTGGATAATGCTAGTACCGATGATTCTCTTGAGGGGTTGGAAGGAAAATTTCTGGATTGCGAATTTATAAAGCTGGAATCCAACACAGGTTTTGCGTTCGCAAATAATTTTGCTGCCCAAAAGGCTGATGATTGCGATTGGATTGCATTTTTGAATCCAGATGCTTTTGCCAACCCCAATTGGTTGGAAAAATTATCCAAGGCTGCAGAAGAATTTCCCGAATGCCCATCGTTTGGCAGTAATATGCTCCGGTATGGAAGTGACAGAGTAGATGGGACCGGAGATGTTTATCATGTTTGTGGTTCTGCCTGGAGGCGCGACCATAGTGTCTCATCTTCAAAAGTAGAAAGAGAAATGCAGGAAATATTTTCCCCCTGTGCGGCAGCATCCTTTATTCGCAAAGATGTGTTCGATGAGGCAGGAGGCTTCGATGAAAAATTTTTCTGCTATTTTGAAGATGTGGATCTGGGATTCCGCTTGCAGTTAAAGGGGTATGTTTGCCGATATGTCCCAGGTGCCGTGGTAGAGCATGTCGGGTCAGCTACCACAAGCCGCTATAGCGATTTTGCCGTATACCATGGGCAAAGAAATCTAGTCTGGTCTTATATTCGAAATATGCCAAGGTTCTGGTATTACCTGCCGCAACATATCGTTTTTAATTTGGCTGCATTGATCTGGTTTACGTTGAGAGGAAAAGCCGTACCGGTGTTTAAAGCTAAATGGCATGCCTTGAAAGAATTTCCAAGGGTATGGGCCTTGAGAAAGATAACACACGGGGAACGGGTGGTAGATGCTTCTGTTGTTATAAATAAAATGAGTCAGAAATTTTGGCGACCCTATACTTAAGAAAAAAAATCGCTATGAACGAGAGAATTGTAGTAGCAGTTTTTTTATCTGTATTTTTAAGGCAGGGTTTTCGGTCATCGAGAAAGCTGTATTTAGATGCTCGCGCGCTAACTCAATATCGCCCTTTGAATCGATGATCAGCCTCCCGAGATTATAATGGGTGTCAGAGAGTTTTGGATTTATTCTCAGAGAACGTTCGAACTCTAATAACGCATTTTGAGGTTGATTGAGGCTCAAGTAAATGAGCCCAAGATTGTTGGAGGCTTTTGCTTCTATTTCTGGGCTCCCTTTTATTTTTTGATAAGAGAGTATTGCAGAGTCGATTTTCCCCATTTGCTGGTAAATTTTCCCCAGAAGTAATAACCCGTTGGGTGATTCAGGTGTTTCAGTAAGATATCGTTTTAAATCCTTTTCCGCTTCCGAAAAAAGTCTTAGCTCAAAATTCACACGTGCCAGACTGAAGTTTAGATTCGCCGGCATGGCATAACCCCAACGATATTTATCGTAACGGTCTAGGGCCATTTCTAACAGGGTTTTAGCTTTTTGGTGCAAGCCTCGGGAGGCGTAATAAGTCCCAAGATTAAGGTAGCCAAGTGGAATAGTGGGGTCTGTCTGAATCGCTTTATGGAACTCTTTTTCTGCGAGAGCGAAATTTTTATTTTGCGCATGAATACTGCCAAGATTGCTATGGGCGAAAGATTTATAAAAAGCCGATGCGTTCGATCTTGAAAGTTTTATCAGGGTGACTAATGCTTTTTCGTTATCCTTTTTTTCCAGATAATAATGGCTTAGGTTATGTAGGACTTTTAAGTCGGATGGGGATTTTTTCAGAGTATCTTCCCAGAGGTCAATATTTGATTGATAGGTGGCATTTCTTTTGATAACCAATGAGCTTTGAATGATTACCATCAGCAGAATTAATGCAAGCCCTTGCCTGAAATACAATGACCGATGTTTGATAAAGAAGCTGTAATAAGCACACGAGGTTAATAGTGCGGGGCCAATACTGGGAAGATAAAGATTTCTCTCGCTCAATAAATCCGCGCGCGGTAAAAAACTATTGGTGATTGAAATTGTAAGGATAAACCAGAAAATAGAAAATGAAAGTACGGGTGGTAGTTTTTTGAAGTTTTTTAAAATAACTGCCACTAATGATATCCAAATAAAAACGGGTAGCCATTTAAAAAATCCACTTGCAAACCAGTTGGGTGTAAAGTCGTAATCAAAAATAAGATTGATGGGAAAGAAACAGAGTTTAAATGCGTAACCTATGATCTGTGCCTGCGCGAGAGCATAGTTAAGATCGAACTTTCCCGCCCATGTTATTATCAGTTGTTGGAGGAAAGGCTGGGAGACCAGCAACACAAAAAGCGTCAATGCAATAGGTAGATAAAAGAAACCCAAACGACTTTTAAAGGAAACCCAGCGGTCGTTTTTCATGAAACATAAATCATATAGAATAATTACTGCAGGCAAGGTGATGCTGGTTTCTTTGCTAAGAAGGGCTGCTGTAAAAGCGGTGAGAGCAAAGGCATAGAATGGAATAGTTTTGCCTGAAAACTTTTTCAAGCTTCCAAAGATGAACGACAGCATTGCCAATAAATAAAAGAATCCTGCCATCCCACTGGCTCTTCCCGAAATATAAGTCACAGTCTCTGTGTTCAAGGGGTTGATCGTAAATAAAATAGCGGTCAACCCGGCTATGCCTAACGCATGTTTTCCTTGCCAGCTCGTTCCATTGTCGAGAGTGAAAAATACGATTAAAAGTAAAACCAGCGAGGTTAAGAAGTGGAAGGTAATATTGACCAAATGATATGCGAAAAGCTCCAATCCATTTTGGGAGTGGTTTAAGCTGAAGCTGAGAAAGAAAAGATGCCGATACTGAATGGGAGGAATCTGATGGTAGGCGTTGAGACCTGAAAGTTCTATTTGCTGTAATACGGCATGATCGTCAAAGTTGAGAGGGGAATTGAGCGTGTTTGCATATGAAAACAGGATTAAAACTAATAAGATGATCCCCAGATTTAAAAAAGATTTTTTCGATGTTACAGGGTCAATCATGCCGATGTTTTTTTTCTTTTCGTTTTAAAATGGTTAATAATACTGCCACGTTAATAATAATAAAAACAAAATAGGTTGGAATGAATTTTGGTATCAGGTTGATGCTGTAAGCAGTTAAAATGGCAGTTAAATCAAAATAAAAGCCAATAAGAAAAAGTATAGATATAGACTTAACGGGTGTTAGGCCGAGTTTCCCAAGTCGATGGTGAAAATGTTCTGCGTCTTTAAGAAAAGGACTGGTTCCTTTGACAATTCTTCGGAAAAAAGAAAAGGTAGTATCTAAAATTGGTATTAAAAGTGTGATGACAGGAATGAGATAGTAAATCTCATCGGTATAACCCTGATTCAAAGGAAGTAAGGTTATTAATGCAACAAGAAGACCTAGTGGCAGGCTTCCCGTATCTCCAAGGATTATTTTTGCGGGGGGGAAATTGAAAATGAAAAACCCTAAAACACTTCCAGCTAAAATGACAGCGAGAAAAGATCCTCCGATAATTTCTCTTTCCAAATAAACAAATGCAATGGTGAGGCAGGAAGAGAAAATAATTCCTGGTGCCAACCCGTCCATCCCATCAATAAGGTTTATGGCATTGGTTATCCCCACGATCCAAAGAATGGTCAAGAAAATCGAAAAATTACCCAGTTCAACCAGATTTCCAATCCGCTCAATTTGAAAACCGCAAAAATAAAGTGCGCAGGCAATCAGTATTTGAACTGCCAGTTTCAGGCGGGCGGTGCATTGGGTAATATCGTCATAAATTCCAAGAAGGAGCATCACACCTGTGCTAGCAGTAATTACAGCAAGTAAGTAGATATTGCCAGAATCAATCATTCCTGTTAGCAGAAAAAGCCAAAGGGTTATTAAAAACGACAGAATAACGGCAATTCCTCCGAACGATTTGATATCCTTACAGGTTGAGTTCGAAAGATGATTGAAGACGAAATTGAACGGGTTTCTAATTAAAAACAAAGTGGTGCCAAAAGACAATATGAATGCTAGGAAATATCCAATAAGGTAGACTTCGCCTGGAATTGGGAAAGATTCAAATTTCATTTTATAAAGTTGATTAGTAGTTGCGTAACACCCCTCAGAGAAATAAAAAAATTAATTATTCCTCGAGTCAAAAAGTTCCCCTCATCGTGTTTTCTGAAATAATGCATCATTCCCAAATGTCGTTGAATGATCACTCTTGCCGTCGTTTTGCTATTGCTGGTGGATACCTGATGGATGACTGTTGCTTCAGGAAAATAGATAACTCTCTTTCCTCCTTTATTGATCGTTCGGCATAAATCTACATCTTCATTGAATAAAAAATAGTTTTCATCGAACCCGTGAGATTGTTCGAAAATACTTTTTGATACCATTAAACAACATCCTGAGAGCCAGTCAACCTGCCGAATTTCATTGTGATCAAAGTCACGCATCAAATATTGGCTAGTAAAACGGTTTTCTGGAAATAACTGGGAAAGTATAGAGTAGCGATTGAACAGACCGGTCCATAGAGTAGGGTACCGCCTGCAGGAATATTGCAAGCTTCCGTCTGGGTTCACTACTTTGGGACCAAGTGCACCGATCTCCGTATGAGAGCAAACGTGCTTGTACATAGAGTTGATGGCCTGATCAGATAAAATGGTGTCTGGATTCAAAAAAATCAAAATATTGCCTTGTGCTATTTTAGCGGCCTGATTATTAGCCTTGGAAAACCCAACGTTGGAGGAATTAGAAATAAACTGGGCCTTTGGATATAACTCTTTTAGAGGTTGCAAGCCTGGGTCATTCTCGCTGTTATCAACAATTATTACTTCAAAGTCTATTCCCTGGACAGTTTGGTAAATGGATGCCAGGCAATCTTTTAGAGGCTCACTATTTTTATAATTAACAATAATGCAGGAAAGATCCACTTTGCATGCCGGTTGTTGCTAAAGGGAAGGACAACGCGTTCTCTGACCCCTGATTATTGCTCAATTCTTTCTAGATTTCAATGGGGTTACGAAAACCAAAATACGGTTCTATGCCTCAAGTCCTTCCCCTTATTTGCCGAATGAGATATGATGATAAATGAAATGCTATATCCCGTTGAAAAAAATCGAAAGACTAAGGCTAGAGAGGAGAATTAAATGGCAAAGAAGGTTTTGGTCACAGGTGGAGCAGGGTTTATAGGTTCGCACACGGTTGATGAGTTGATTGCTCAAGGTTACAGTGTTCGGGTTTACGACAATCTCAACCTGCAAGTACATGGAGATAGGGCTGAAAAACCTGATTTTTTGCATCCAGATGCGGAGTTTATAAAAGGAGACGTTCGAGACCGAGACCATTTACACCAATCCATAAAAGACGTTGATCTCATTATTCACGATGCTGCAGAGGTTGGTGTAGGTCAATCTATGTATTCTATTGACCAATATATTTCTACCAATGTTCAAGGTACCGGTGTGCTCTGGGATATTCTTGTAAATGAAAAACATAATGTAGAAAAAGTATTAGTTGCCAGCTCCATGAGCCTTTATGGCGAAGGTTGCTATCACTGCGAAGAGCATGGAAAAATTTCCCCCAAACCGAGACCTGATAGTCAATTAGCTGAAGGACAATGGGAAATGCTTTGTCCTGAATGCGCTTCAGCGCTTTCTCCTCTGCCAACCGGGGAGGATAAAGAACTCGACTGCACTTCAGTTTATGCGCAAAGTAAAAAAGATCAGGAGGTTTATTCGCTGATGATTGGTCGGGCACACAATATTCCTACGGTGGCATGCAGATACTTTAATTGCTACGGCCCCCGACAGTCCTTGAATAACCCTTATACCGGGGCAGCAGCAATTTTTTGTTCCGCGATAAAAAATGATACCCCACCTTTGATATATGAAGATGGTAACCAGCGCCGCGACTTTATTCATGTTAAAGATCTGGTGCGTGGCAAGCTCCTTTTGTTGAACCAGGCGGAATATGGTATCTTCAATATTGGCACAGGAAAACCTTCATCTATTCTTGAACTTGCGGAAACACTTATTGAACTTTGCGGAAAAACATTTCGCCCTGATGTGATTTACAAGTTTCGTAATGGTGATATTCGAGACTGTTATGCAGACATTTCGAAAATCAGCGAATTAGGGTTCGAGCCCAAGTTCACACTAAAAGAAGGACTAAAAGATCTAATCTCCTGGAGTGATGGGCAAGAAGCGGTTTCCAAAGTAGAAGATGCTCACCGACAACTCGTTGAAAAAGGCCTAGTGCTTGAAACTCAGCCGGTTTCGAGTAAATAAAAAACTTTTTTCCGACAAAACCTCATAATAATTCCTCTATTCCTGATCTTTTCAGATAAAACCAATGTCGAAACGTAGTGCTCTTTATTTGGGTGGAATATTCTTTTTCACCTTTTTGTGGCTCACGCCGCTGGGGATATTTAACTCGTGGGTTCCTCCGAATATACATACAGGATTCTACTCAGTATCGACTATCGACGGGGGTGACGACACCGGTTACTACGCTTTCCTGCGCTCTACTTTCATTGATGGCGATCTCGATTTTTTAAATGAGCGTGGTTACGCCCATGCGGAAAAAATTAATCCGACAGGTTATGTGTTTAACAATTGGCAAATGGGACAAGCGATCTTGTTTCTGCCTTTTTTTCTGATAGGACATGCGCTTGCCCATTTGTATCAGAGTTTAGGTTATCCGGTTACAACAGATGGATATTCAGCCCCATATTATTTTTCGACTGCCGTTGCTTCAGCGACCTACCTTTTCACAGGTTTGATCTTTGTTTATCGTACCTTGCGAATGTTTACCCGAAAGCATGTGAGTATGCTGGCGACGCTGTCAATCTGGCTTGCTTCACCACTGATTTATTTCTCTTTCATCAGACAGCGAATGGCGCACACCTCTGAGTTTTTTCTGGTCGCCGTCTTAATTTTTATTTGGATCCGGTTTCGGCAATCCAGAAGACCCATTCATTATGCGTTGATTGGAACAATATTGGGCTTATTGTGCATGACGCGTGTGATCAATATCTCATTTTTTGCTTTGTTTGCTGTGGACCTTTTGTGGGAATTTCGTTGGGACTGGAAAGCAAATCCAGCCCGGGCGGTGAAGAAAATTTCGATTTTAGCAGGAGCTTTAGGGGGCGGTTTTCTTCTAACAATGTTGCCACAAATTTATTGTTGGTATCAGTTGAATGGAGTTCCTTTTCCTCCCCGCCATATGAAATTTGCTGGAGAAGGTTTAACAGGTTTTTCTATAGGACCTCTTATTGAAAATATTTACACGTTATTTCTGAATGCGAAGTGGGGGTTGTTGTATTCAATGCCACTTGCTGTTCTAGGTATGGTCGGTCTTTTTCTGAAAGATAATTTTTCCCGCGACCTGCGTCCGGGTTTGCTTGCTTATCTTGCGGGAATTTTTGGCATCATACTTTTATATCCGGAAGATTCTGCCTCCTATGGGCACCGGCATTTGATTTCGGCTTTACCTATATTTGCTCTGGGTCTGGGAACTTTGATTCAAAGGTTTGCAGAGAACCGTTCAAATAGAATTAATTTTGGCCCTGTTGTTGTTTGTTTGATAGCTGTTTTAGCCCAGTTTCTCATGTTGGTTCAATATAAGGTTTCGTTACCTTATAACCACCCGCAATTCACACTACAGGCTTTGGGTTCATCTTTTGATGTTTTTTTTGAACGCCCGGGAATGCTGGTTCGTTCCAGCAGTTTTTTTCAAGTTCTTTTCTCCCCTCACCCCGACTCATGGGATTATCTGGACGGGATGTTTCTTTTACTATTTCCATTTTTTCAGTTGATGTCTATGGCGTTTATTCTCTTCTTGTTCCACAAAGCGTTTAAAGCAACTGGAGTGCTGTCTGGTTTATTAAAACCCCAATTCATTTTGATAAAGGCTGTGTTCGTTAGTTTGATCCTGATGATCCTGGTTGCTTTTTCTGCTCCGACTATGTCCGATTCTAAAATCCAGTCTCGGTTGAAATACCTTGAGATAGCTAAGAGCGGTGAATCGCTCTTTAGGGGAGGGCAATGGGCTGCTTCGCGGATAGCCTATACAGAAGCTTTGGAATATATGCCCAGTGCATGGAAACCCTATTTCAGGATTGGACAGGCTTGGCAGGGCCAAAACAATCTTCCTGAGGCAAATAAGTTTTTTCGAATGGCGTTGAAATTCAACCCCAATTTCAGCCCAGCTTTGACCATGCTAGGAAATAACCTGAAAAGAATGGGGAATGCCGATGAAGCTGAAAAAATGTTGCGCGCAGCGATCCGAAGCTGGCCTATGAACAAATACGCCTACGATTCGTTAGCCCAGGTTCTGTCGACTCTGGATAAGCGACCGGAGGCGATTAAGATGTTAAAAAATGCTATTAATATTGATCCCAATTATGGTGTCGGTCATGCCAACCTGGCTATGATATACTCCAGTCTCAATAATAATAAAAAAAGCTTGGAGCATTTGAATCGAGCTATTCAGCTTGGTCTGCAAGGTCCAGTCATTGACCGAATCAAGTCCCTTGTTACCCAAAAAGCCGATCAGGAAAGCCGATAATGATTGACGAAATAGATTATTTCCCCAAACGGGAACGGCATAATAAAAAGAAGAAAATAGATTCAGGATGGAGCGACTTGAAAAAGCAAAAAAATAAGCAGGATGCCCCTCCTAGTCCCCACATAAAAGAGAAAAATCCGAACGAAAAACAGGAAAATTAGCAAAAACTTACTGGATAATGTGTATAATTTATCAAATCAACGATTCATTTATATTCATTTTATCAATGTTCTATTCATTTTATCAAAGTTTTTAGGAGTTAATTTGTCATGAGTTTTAGTTTTGTTTTTAAAAATCAGTTGCTCCGATACAGTTTTCTTTTGTTGATCTTGTTCCCCGTTTCCGTTTTTGCAAATGTCCAGGAAGAAACTTCTAAAGGAGATGCTGCTTTTAAAATGGGAAAAATGAAAAAAGCTGAAAAATATTATTCTTCCGCTCTCAAAATGGATCCCGATAACTGGCGAATTATGCGTGGTTTAGCGGAGACCAAATTCATATTGAAAAAATACGAAGAAACCAAGAAGCTTGTAGATCGCATTATGGCCATGAAAATAATAAAGAGAAACATTGTTGTTGCAACAATACTGGACAGCGGTGAATCTTTCGAAGCTGAACTTGTTGATGAGAACGTATATACACCTGAGGACGGCAGAAATAATATGAGGAATTATGTCGATGGTGCCGAAGCAAAGCCCATTCTTCATTATCGCCTCTTTAATATGAAAACTGGGAAAATGCTATTGATCCCGCATCGGGATGCTTCGTTAAATTATAAAGGTGTTCCTCGCCGTGTATATGACTATGTACACGAGTTGCATGTCAAAGTGGAAGATATATTGATACATAGAAGTGGAATAACGGGCCCTATAGAAATGGTACAAGTGGATGGTGGATGTTTCCAAATGGGCAGTACTAAGTGGGCAAAATCAGAGAGGCCTATCCATGAAGTTTGTCTGAGTTCTTTTCAAATGGACAAATACGAAGTCAGCCAAGGCTTGTTTCAATCTGTCATGGGCCATAATCCAGGACGCTTTAAAGGTGCGAAACTACCTGTTAATAGAGTGACTTGGCACGAGGCCGCAGAATTCTGCAAGAAAAGCAATAAACGTTTGCCTACTGAAGCGGAATGGGAGTATGCAGCACGTGCTGGGACAACCACAGAATATTATTGGGGAGATGATTTCGAAGGCGGCAAATCCAATTTTTGCGATAGGGACTGTGATATGAATGTCAGTGATAAGAATATTTCTGATGGATTTTCCTTTACAGCTCCTGTAGGTTCATTTCCAGCCAATCCTTGGGGGCTTCATGATATGGCGGGTAATGTGCATGAATGGGTCACAGACTGGATGGATGATAAATATTATGCTAATAGCCCTAAAGAAAATCCGAAAGGTCCTTTGCGGACAAACCCTTCAGACCGAAAAGGAGGAGGGGTTCGAAAAGGAATTCGTGGAGGAGCCTGGGAGACTAACGCAACTAGCCAGCGGTCTGCTGCCAGAAAAGGTTTCGTGGTGGATTACCGTATTGACAGTATCGGGTTCCGTTGCGTTTTCTAGCATAAGACTGCGCAAAATTTAACAATGAAGGCGGCTGTATCGCAATTTATTGCATGAGGCCGCCTGTTTGTTTTAGTTGGGACTTTATAATTTTCCCGGTAGCGGTTTTTGGGAGCGACTCCTGGAACTCGATCAAATCGGGTGTCATGAACGCGGGTAGGTTTTTTCTGCAAAAATCTTTGAGTTCCTGCTCCGTTGCATTAGCACCATCCCGCAACACCACGCAGACCTTTACTTTTTCCCCTATACGTTCATCAGCAATTCCTACGGCTGCGACTTCTGCAGGTGCAGGGTGACCCATCAATACGTTTTCAATAGCTAAAGGGGACACATTTTCACCTGCGCGGATGATGATATCTTTTTTTCTGCCTGCTGAAATATAGAGCCGCTTTTTTTCATCAAGATGTCCGAGATCTCCTGTTTTAAGCCAGCCATCGGGCTGAATCGTTTCCTTTGTTTCTTCTATGCGTTTCCAGTAACCGCTCATTACCGTTTTACCGCGGACAAGAATTTCTCCCACTTCTCCCTGGGCAACCGGGTTTCCCATGTCATCAATGATTTTTACTTCGACATTAGGCAAGACAGGGCCGACCGAACCGGGAACGCTTCCGTATTTCATTGTATTAACAGAAACTACTGGAGAAGTTTCAGTGAGACCATACCCTTCAATGACGGTGATCCCTAAAACTTCCTCTACTTTTTTAAGGAGTGCCTTGGGCAAAGCAGCACCGCCAGAGATGCAGGTGTGCAAAGAAGAAACGTCATAACCGCCGCGTGAATAAAGGTCCACAAGAAAAGAATAAATAGTGGGTACGAGCGGTAAAAAGGTAGCCTTATGCGTCGAGATGGAAGATAAGATAAGTTTAGGTTGAAACTGTTTGAGAAGAATCAACGTTGCGCCGACCCGACAAAACACCAGAGCCATGATATTACCGAAAGAATGGAACAAGGGCAACGCTACGATGGCACTATCTTCCGAAGTGATATGTAAATGTTTCAGGAACCCGGTGCAGTTCTCATCAAACTGGTCTTCATTCAGCATTACCCCTTTGGGTTTGGCAGTGGTGCCTGAGGTATAAAGAATCACATCTGGTATTCCTGATTCCCTTTCGTGTTTTATGAATGCGTTATCCTTTTGGCCAGATTTTAAAAAATCCTCGAATCGCAAGGTTCCCTCGCCGACCTGATCGAGATTTGCGGGGCCGACCAGAATTTTGTTTTTAAAAAATTTAAAAAACGGAAGGATTTCCGGTTTAACAAAAGCCGAATCAACCACCAGAGTGTCGATGCCCGCATCTAGTGCAATAAAAGCCAGGTCTTCAGGTTTTAAAAGAAAGTTGTAAGGGATAAAAGGCACCCCTTTTAACAAGCAGCCAAACATTGCAATAAGGTGTTCTTTTTGATTCAAACACAATAGACCTACTTTACTATTTGTGTTGAGAGGTAATTCCGAAAGAGCCTCTGCAAAAGATTCGATCTGTTCGCAAAGTTCACCGTAAGAAACGGTGCAATCTCCTTCAATGATCGCAGCGGAATCGGGTTGCCTTTTCGCGTGAGATTTTAAATATTTATAAAAGGCCATTTTAAAAATTCCCAAGTCAGAATTAAAAAATTTAGGGCATTATACCTTAGATTGCTAGCTACGCTTGTTATATCCAGAAGCTTGAGGGTGTTTGTATCGCTGACCTATTGTCAGCAGCGATTCGCGGAGTATCGGCAGAAGAATCCGTTAGGGAGATGGAGTCCGGTAGAAGTGTCGGGAATGAACATTTCCCCTGTTTCAAAATTTTCTTTATTGAGAGATTTGATATAAGTGCGTAGCATATTTTCAAGAGTCAGGGATGAAAAGCCTGGCGAGTGGGTGGTGAAAAGCAGGAAAGCAGGTGAGTCGCTGATGATATTCTGACAAGCTTCCATAAATTCGGAAAGTTTGTCTTCGATCTGCCAAACTTCCCCATTGGGTCCGCGTCCGAAAGAGGGCGGGTCCATGATGATCGCGTCATATTTGTTGCCACGCCGATGCTCTCTTTGCATGTATTTCATGGCATCTTCCACAATCCACCGAACCGGTCTATCACCCAGCCCAGATAACTCGAGATTTTCGCGCGCCCAGTTGACAGAGCCCTTAGAGGCGTCTAAATGGGTGACATGAGCCCCCGCAGATGCCGCAGCAAGGGTACTGGCTCCAGTATAACCAAAAACATTAAGTACTTTGATTTCCTTGCCGTTAAGCTGTTTAAGCTGATCTATGATCCAAAGCCAATTGGGAGCTTGTTCGGGAAAAAGTCCGATATGACCGAATCCAGTTGGTTGTACTTTGAAAACGAGATTTTGGAAATTTATTTGCCATCCTTCTTCGGGTAACGAGGAGGGTGTTTTCCATTCACCGCCAGTATCTTTGCCTTTGAAGTATTTATATTCTCCTTCTACTTTTTTCCATTCTGATGCAGGAAGAGATTTTGGCCAAAGAGCCTGTGGGGCAGGACGACAAAATCGATGAGGACCAAATTGTTCGAGTTTTTGGAATGCGCCGGTATCTAGTAATTGATAATCGAAATTGTCGGAAGGATAGGAAGAACTCATAAAGTGTTTAAAAAACCTTTTTTGTTATTGTGATAATATTTAAAGAAACGTTTTTACATTAAAAAAATGATGGTGGAGAATTATATCAGAAAATCGAAATACATTTTAGGCGCATCCTTGGTTCTGCTAGCGTTACTTTTTTGTTCCTGCACGCCGAAAGAAGAAAAAACTGCGAAACCTGAGAAGAAAAAATTCGCGCTTCCGGTGCAGGTCGGAAAAGTAGTTTATCGAGATATTTCCGATGAGGTTCGAACTGTCGGTAATATTCAAGCGGAACGAAGGGTGACGATCACCTCTGAAATTAGAGGAAAGGTGGCCCGCATTGCGGTTGAAGAAGGCATGAAGGTGAAAGCCGGTGATTTGATAGCGCAAATAGACTCAAGGGAGTATGAGCTGACTTTGGGAAAATTGCGTGCAGATTTTTCCGCTTCGAAAAATGAGTATAAAAAAGCCCAAGGTGGTTTACGTTCCGAAGATAAAGAACGGTTAGATGCCCAAACCCGGGCCGGACAAAGTTCTTTAAACCTGGCAAAGATCGAACTTAAGAGAACAAAAAAGCTGGTGGAAGAGAAAGTTGTGTCTCAGTCTGCCTTGGATTCAGCAGAAGACAAACTACGCCAGGCTCAGGAAGGTTTGATAGCGAGTCAAGCGGAACAGTCAGCAGGTATGAAGTCGCGCACGGAAGACATAGAAAAGCTGGAATCAGAGATGCAAGCCATTCGCAAGCAAGTTGAGGTCGCCGAATTAAATCTTTCTAAAGTAAATATTGTTGCACCATTTGAAGGCGTTATTATTGCGAAGGATATCGAGCAAGGAGCGATTGCCGACTCAGGAATGGCAATTGTCCGAATGATCGGTTCATCTCGATTAAAAGCGGTTTTGGAAATGCCGCAGAGTTATCGCAATAAACTAAAGAAAATGAAGACGGCCCGATTTTTGGCAAAGGAGTTGGGGTTAAAGTTTGAATATCGTTCTAATCTTGCTCGATTAGTACGGGTGATCCCGAATGCAAATATTTTTTCTGGAAATATAAAAGTGCAAATCGATTTGCCAGATCCAAACCCTGCTATGTTTCCAGGGCTGACCCTTGAAAGTACATTAAATTTTGGTGTCAGAAAAAAAGTTCTTCATGTGCCAGCGGTATCGTTAGTGATTTCTGAAAAGGGAACAGTTGTTTATATCGTTAAAGATAAAAAAGCGCATCTGGTTCCTGTGAAGGCTTTCAAAGAGCATGATGATTTTGTCGAGATCAAGGATTTTACCCATCAATTAAATGCTGATACTGATTTGATCTTAAGAGGGTCGGGTGCTGTGTTTCCTGGGGCAAATGTCTTTTTAACCAACCCGGAACCAAAAACATCTTTCAGTTCTGCTTCAAAAGCCCCTCGAAAAACTCCTGCAAAAAATCCAAAAACCTGATGAAACTTATAGACCAGTCTATCCGTAACTATCACACAGTTACGGTAATCATTGTTATGGCAGTAGTGGTGGGTGTCTTATGCTTTCAAAGCCTGCCTCGACAATTGACCCCCACGGTAGACAAACCCCAAATCGAAGTTAAAACCGAATACCTCGGTTTGTCCCCGAATGAAGTGGAACGCAACATCACTCGTCGTCTTGAAGACCAGCTTGAATCCGTCGAAGGGATGAAGAAGATGACTTCTACCAGTCAGCATGGATTGAGCACCATCAACCTTGAGTTTGATTGGGGTATTGATAAGGATCTTGCTGTTTTGGATGTGAATAACAAATTACAGCAAGTCAAAGACTTGCCGATCAATGCAGACAAGCCTACCTTGCGTTCTATCTCGAGTGATAATTCCAGCCCCATTATGTGGATTGTTTTTGACAAACCCGATCCGAAAATGCCCGACCTCGACCAGAACTATATGTACAAAATCGGTGAAGACATCATTGTTCCTTCTTTAAGACGGGTGAAGGGGATTGCCGACGTCTGGCATTTCGGTGGTGAAGATCGTGAAATGCGGGTGGAGTTCGATCCTTATAGCATGTCGCGTTTGCATTTGACCTACAAGGAAGTCATTGACCGTCTTAGGGAGGAGAACCAGAATACGCGAGCTGGGTTTCACGATGAAGATAACCGCGCTTATACCGTTCGTGGACTCGGTGAATTTTTAAGTCCCAATGATATTCTGGATACAGTGGTGAAACGCGATGGTGACAAGACAATAAGAGTGCGCGATTTTGCAACGGTGGTAGATGGCTATCAACGCACCGAGTCGTTGGTTCGCATCAGCGGAAACTTGTCGAATGCGTTTGGGGTAATTCGTAAAGCAGGGGCCAATGTTGTGGAGACTTGTAATCTTGCGGCTGAGCGTGTTGCCAGATTAAACAAGGAGCTCTTGAATCGTGGTGTTCCTCTTAAATTAAAAATTGTGTACAAAGATGTGGATTATATCGATGAAGCCATGCGCCTTGTGAAATCCAATCTAGGTTTGGGTGCCATTCTCGCGGTCGCAGTGCTTCTGGTTTTCCTGGGCTCGGTGCGTTCGCTGTTGATCGTGGCAATCAGTATCCCTGTTAGTTTGGTGTCGGTCTTTATCGTGCTGAAAATTTTTGGTCGCAGTATCAATATTATTTCACTGGCAGGCATGGCTTTTGCCGTGGGTATGGTGGTTGATAACTCGATCGTGGTGCTGGAAAATATTTACCGTCATCTGACAATGAGAAAAGGTGTATTTAAAGCTGCCTATGATGGTACATCGGAAGTATGGGGAGCGGTTCTGGCTTCTACCTTGACGACATTGGCGGTGTTCATCCCCATCGTTTTTATTGAAGAAGAAGCCGGGCAAATGTTTCGTGATATTGCGATCACCATTAGTGGCTGTATCGCACTTTCCTTATTGGTATCTATTACCGTCATTCCCACTTTGACAACATTGTTGATTCGACTCAAGCCGGGAGAGAAATACCGGCCAGGTATTTTTCATCGTACCTTGTTTCGCCCGGTGGTGATAGTAGGAACAGGAATTGGTAACCTCTATTCGAAGATTATGGAGAAAATTCTTCGGCATTCGCCGCTTAGCATCTTGTTTCGGATTGGCGTTCTAGCCGGTGTGTGTTGGGTATTGTGGTACAGCGGACAGACCTTACCTAAAAAAGATTATCTCCCTTATGGAAATACCAATATGGTGTTCATGCTCATCGAGCCAGTGGCGGGTTCGCCTGCGGAAACGAATATGAAATACCTGGCAGAGTATGAAAAGAAAATCGTGGCTATGGAAGATGTGAATCGAAACTTTCTTGTTTTTTCGCCTCGTTTCAATGGGGGTGGGGCTATTATTGAAAAGGAATTGGCACAAGGGCAACGTGGCGAGATCAAGATGGCTGTGAAGGCGAATGAAATGGGACAGGAAATTTTTGGTATCCCTGGGTATCGTTTTGCCTTTGCGGTTCAGCGCCCTATTTTTCGCTCGGCAGACAAAACATTTGAAGTAGAAATAACCGGACCGGATATTCTCAAGTTAAAGGATATTGCATTAGGCTTGATTGGTAAAATTTCGGAAATAGAAGGTGTACATTCGGTACGACCCGAATTTAAATTTGGCAATCCTGAGCTACGATTCTTGCCGAGAAGAGAAGATGCTGCCCGCCTGGATATGGGAATGCAGGAAATAGGCGATATTATTGAGTCGCTCAATGCGGGGAAATATCTTGGTGAGTTCAATGACCTTGGTGAACCGATCGATTTCGTTCTGGTGCAGAAAAAAGACAACCAAAAATTAGGATTAGAAGATTATCGTTCACTTCCGATCTGGACGGATAAAAATCTGATGACCCATCTCGGTCACCTGACAAATATAAAAATTGATGCTGGGCCGGCGAGGATCGACCATATCGGCACAGAACGGGCGATCAAACTCCGTGTGCAGGTTCGAAAAGATATGCCTATGCAAACGGTAATTGATTGGGTAGATGAAAAAGTATTGGTTCCCACGCGTCTAACTCTAAATGAAGAATTTGGATTGCGTATTGGTGGTTCTGCCGATGAATTGGCATCGACAGAAAAATCGTTGAGGAACAGTTTTGCTTATGCGCTAGGCTTTATTTATCTTCTTCTTGTTGCTTTGTTCTCATCTTTTCTCAGGCCCTTCATCGTCATGCTCACTGTGGTGCTGGCGGTTTCCGGCTCTTTCTTGGGAATCACTTGGAACAACTGGTACCAACGTGGAAATATAAAAAGCATTCTTGATGAATTGAAAGTCCCTAACGCGCAGGCCATGGCCGATGGTTGGAACTGGATTACATTTGATATTTTGACGCAGTTGGGCGTGGTTATCCTTGCTGGTATCGTTGTTAATAACGCTATCCTCATTGTTCATCAGATGCTCAATAATATTAAGGCGGGTATGGATGAACGCGAGGCGTTGTTGGTTTCTTGTGAGACTCGGCTGCGTCCTATTATGATGACCGTTATCTCCAGTGTCTTCGGTATGATTCCGCTGGCGTTTGGCGAAGGCGCGGGGACAGAGTTGTATCGCGGTATGGGAACAGCGTTGATCGGGGGACTGAGCATCTCAACTTTTTTCACATTGTTTCTAGTGCCTGTGTTGATATCTTTAGCTATTGATATGGGATTCCATACTACGAAAGAAGACCTGGTAAAAGACTCACTTCAATCCACGACCTCCTGAAATGAAACGGATTTCTAGTCGTCAGGCCAGAACGGCGGTGGAGGCGATTCAATACAAACCTTTTCTTTGCTGATGGGATGTTTGAAAATCAGCCTATGTGCATAAAGTGCTATCTGTCTTTCAGGTAGGGGGGTTTTAGCGCCATATTTTTTGTCGCCTAAAATAGGGTGGCCGATGAATGACAGTTGTGCGCGTATTTGATGAAACCTTCCTGTGTGCAGTTTAATTTCCAGAAGACGGGTGCTTGCATAAATTTTCAGTGTTTTATATTCCAGTTCAGCGTGTTGCGTATCTTTTCCCGGACGTGGAAACACGGTGGACTTGAGAGTTTTTTCTTTTCTTAGATGATGGTAAAGAGACGCTTGCTCTTGTTCGGGTTGTCCCTCCACGATAGCGCGATAGAATTTTTCTGTGGTCTTGTCGCGAAACTGTTCCGACAAACGCGATGCGCCTTTGGAAGTGCGTGCAAATAAAAGTACGCCGGAGACATTGCGGTCGAGTCGATGAATCAATCCAAGAAACACATTACCGGGTTTGTTGAATTCGGTTTTAATCCAAGCTTTCACTTGATCCATCAACGACTCATCTCCTGATTCATCTGCCTGGGTGAGCATGCCTGCGGGTTTGCAAACCGCGATCAAATGGCTGTCAAGGTAGAGGATGCTGGGAACTTCTTCCTGTGGGCTGGTCAATCTTAATATCCTTTGCTTCTGTAATTTTCAGTCTCTCTGTAGTGACGATGCCACCTGAGACTACATATTTAACCCCATCTTCGATGCTCATGTCAATTTCAGTAAGTTCTTCGGGGGGAGCAAAAACCAAAAACCCCGAAGTGGGGTTTGGCATGGTAGGCACAAAAACATTGAGCACATCATCACAAGTGTTTTTCTGTACTTCACCGCGCGCCTCACCAGTAACGAATCCGATAGCCAGCATTCCACGACGTGGAAACTCAATCAGAACCACTTTGCGAAACGCGCGGGTATCGGCATGGGCGATCGATTGCACCACTTGTTTCGAACCTTTATAGATTCGTCGAACGAAAGGGATTTTCCCAACAATATTTTCTCCCAAGAGGATTAGCCGTTTGCCAAAAAAATTGGTAGTGAACCATCCTACTGCAAGAACGATTAGCAGTGTTATGACTAACCCAAGAGCAGGAATACGGTACCCTTCCGGAATGGGTGCTCCCAAGTCGATGAGAACTTTAGTGAACACCGGAGACAGTGCATCGAGATTCTTAAAAAGAAATTGCAGGATAAAATAAGTCAAAGCGATGGGCAGAGTGATTAGCAGCCCGGTGATGAAGACATTGCGAATGCGGGGGTTCAGTTTTGTAAACACGGTTTCCGATCGGTTAGCGGGAAGGGATTTGCATTTCTATCTGATATTTTAAGAATAAGAGATATTGAAAAGCTCAATTATATTATATAGAGAATGCCCAGCAAGGCAATAGCAGGGAAATGAGATAAGGATTTGCCCTTGACAGAGGCGGTATAAGCGTTAATATCAATCCGTTACGAGTACATGAGCTAAAAATATATCAAAATTGGGGCTGTGGCGCAGCTGGGAGCGTGCTTGAATGGCATTCAAGAGGTCGCGGGTTCGATCCCCGCCAGCTCCATTTTATTTTGAAAGGGCTTAGTCAATTTGACTAGGTCCTTTTTCCTTTCTGGTGATATTCACTGTTCTATGTCTGCGTAAATTAGTAGAGGGGATGATTCTTCCAATTAGAGGGAGAATTGACATCAGAGTCTCCCCGTTACATATCGGTTCAATTCAGCAGGCCCC
>CALJGH010000061.1 GCA_938073925.1 uncultured Nitrospinaceae bacterium | reverse complement strand
GTTGATTCCGGTCTAACACTGGATGATGGGCTTGCCACCTTAATAAAACTTTCAGAGACAGAAAAAATCCGTTCCGTACTTGCTGATGTTAGAAAGCAGGTGCATGCAGGCAGTTCTTTTGCCGATGCTCTGGCAGAACATCCTAAGGTTTTTTCCAAGCTGTACGTCAATATGATCCGCGCAGGAGAAGCTGGAGGAATCTTGGGTGAGACTCTTTCTAGGCTCGCTCTGTTTATGGAAAAGTCTGTCGAATTAAAAAACAGCATTCGATCGGCCATGGTTTATCCGGTCATTCTCACTTTGGTGGGGGGTACTGCGGTAATTATCCTCATTACTTTTGTGATCCCCCAGTTTTCAAAGTTATTTGAAGAGATGGGTGCCGCTCTGCCCCTACCAACTCAGATCATGCTCGGTTTAAGCTCCCTAATCATAAATTACTGGCCGGCATTGATTCTGGCGATTACAGGATTCATTGCCGCATTTACCTTTTACATAAAAACAAATAATGGCAGGCTCAAATGGGATGGAATGCTTTTAAAACTGCCGCTTTTCGGTCCATTGATCCAAAAGATAGAAGTCTCCCGATTCAGCTTAACACTGGCAACCTTATTAAAAAGTGGCGTTCCCATCCTGCAAGCAATGGGAATCGTGCAATCCATTTTGATCAACCGGGTTGTTTCAGACTCGATAGTAGTTCTTCAGCAGGCTCTAAAAAAAGGAAACGGACTTTCGGGTCCACTTCAAAAGGCAGGAATTTTTCCTCCGATGGCGGTTCACATGATCACCGTTGGCGAAACTTCGGGAGCCTTGGATGAAATGTTGACAAAAGTTTCTAAAACTTACGATAAAGAAGTAGAACAATCTATCAAGCAGGTGATTTCTCTAATCGAGCCAATGATGATTTTATTAATGGCTGTAATCATCGGCTTCATTGTTGTTTCCATGCTATTGGCGATTTTCAGTGCCAACGATATCGCTTTTTAAACAAACTCTACGAAGGAACATTATGAAGGACAATTTGAAAATATTTCATCGCCTGGGATCAAAAGGTTTCACTTTAATTGAGCTCATGGTGGTTATGGTAATCATAGGACTGCTAGCGGCCACCGTGGTACCCAAGTTCTTCGGGCAAGTTGACAAGGCAATGCAACAAGACGCGCAAGCACAAATTGAACTTTTAGGACAAGCTCTTGACCTGTACCGCCTGGAAAAACATAAATACCCAACCAGCGATGAGGGGTTGGAAGCTATCAAATCTTATTTAAAAAAGAATGTCCCGAAAGATCCCTGGGGCAATGCCTATATCTATGAGTCTCCCGGCAAAGAAAACCGTGGATACGATTTAATTTCTCTGGGTGGAGATAATGCGGAAGGAGGAGAAGGAACTGACATGGATATTGTCAGTTGGAAAAACTTTGAATAATCAACACGCTCTGGGAAAAGACGGTTTCACTTTATTGGAATTGATACTTGTTCTCTTCCTAATGGGACTGATGGCAGGAATTGTTTTACCGTTTGTAGTTTCAACTCTTGATCGCGTCAAACTGCAATCAGAAGCACGGCAAATTTCATCTGCGTTGCAATTTGCTCGTAGCGAGGCTATCACAAAAAAAACATTATTCACTTTCAATGCCAATATTGATAAAAATCAATACTGGCTCGCTATCCCAAAAGAGAAAGAAGTCACGCAAACAAAAATTCTTGATGAAACAGTACGAATCAAGGACTACCAGGGAGCAGAGGAAATCGTATCTGATGGAACATTTATTATAAATTTTTATCCGCGCGGCAATTCGAGTGCCGGAACCATCCACCTGCAATCATCCATCGCCGAAAGCGATGCACTTGTTTATGCAATCACCATCGATCCCATTACTGGAAAACCCAGAATCAAACTCCTTGAAGAATGAGCAGGGATTCTCTCTCCTTGAAGTCGTTGTTGCTCTAATGATAATGGCTGGAGGATTTCTCGCTGTTCTCAACCTGTTTTCAGGAAGCGTACGTTCTGTAGATTTTTCAGGCCAATACCTCAAGGCTGTCACACTGGCAAATTCAAAAATGAATGAACTGGAAATTCAAAACTTCACAGTAGATGACAGTTCCGGGAATTTTAAAAACGAAGAAAATTATCGATGGGAAGTTGATATCTCTCCCTACGATTCTGACTTGAATAACGAAGAATCTGGAATTCAATTACAGAAAATTTTATTAAAAGTTTTATGGAACGATGACGGACATACTCGCAACATTGAACTAGCAACACTGCGTCTAGAAGGCCAAACCTATCCGGTAGCCGACACACAAATGGAACGGTTATTTTCTGGAGGAGCAGGCAGTAACAATACGGATGATGAAGAAGAAACCCCGTCTCCTGAGACTTCTACGCCAAGCACAAGCACAAACATCAGTGGTTCCGGCCAATCCATTATCAGCGGATCGGGAACGCAGAGAATTTCTGGAAACTAATGAGCCCAATAATAAATCGCATTGCAAAAAATCAATCCGGATTCACCCTGCTTGAGCTGATCCTGTCTCTAGCTATTGTCGGGATTATTATTGCACTGGGGCTCGGCGGCATCCGCCTGGGAATTAGCGCACGCGATGTTGGAGAAAGAAAGGTAGATACCTATCAGCGTCTGCGCATCATCACAGAGCAACTCACGCAAAAACTGCAATCTACTTATCCCGTTTTCGTGATTCAAAAAGACGTTAGCTCGGCCGCGCAAAAGCTTGCTTCCTCTAAAAGAATTATGGCATTTGAGGGAGAATCAAATTCTTTAAGATTTGTCACTTTTGCTTCACCGATAACGACACAAGGTTCCCAGGCTCACGAAGTTAAATTTTATTTAGGCAAACACCCCAAAACTGAAAAGTCGGGTCTTATTCTAATGGAGAAAGATATTTCAAAAGGGGATGTTTTCTCTCGAATAGTCCCCAATGCTGAAACCACACGTTATTATTTACTCGCTGAAAATGTTACTGAATTGAAATTCAGATACTACGAAATGAAAAAACTTTTACCCCAAGAACTTCAAGATGCTAGTAATAGTCCGACCCATAAAGGAAAATGGGTAAACAGAGTTGTTATGGACCCGTTTCTAATCAATCAAAAAGTGCCAACAAATCCTATTCTCGCTTTCGAAAAAAACAATAAAATTTCCTTACCGCGAGCGGTTGAAATAACCCTTGGCATTTCCCCCAAGGCGAATGAAGAAAATGAGGATACCGAGGAAAAACCTGAATTGTTTTTTTCGCCTCCTATTGTGGTTTTGATCAACTCTGGAATGGAAATTGCAGTTCCTGAGAAGAAGGAAGAAGACAATGAAAAAGCTTAAAGACAATCAGAGAGGTATTGCCCTTATGGCTGTGCTGTGGGTTCTGGTCTTATTGATAGCTTTAGCTACTGAATTTGCCTTTTCAATGAAAATGGAGGTCAACACCACCCGAAACTACAAAGAAGACACAGAAAGCTATTATCTATCCAGAGCAGGCCTCAATCTGGCTCTGGCAGAGCTTTTTAAAGAGGCCCGTTTCCATTCTATTCATCAGGAGCATGGTTGGATTACTGGAAATATTGTAACGGCGTCTGCCGCAAACGAAACCTCTTCATCTCCTGGACAGGAAGAACCGGATACAGAGCAGACTCCGGGACAAGAGGAATTAGAGGAAGAAGAAACGGTTCAAGTTTTTGACATCGTCAACAGAACCGACATTAAACTGGAGCATGGCAGCATCACATATACCATTCGAGATGAAAACGGGAAAATTTCCATTAATTCTGCAAGCAAAGATACTTTAGATAAGCTTCTTCGGTATTCAGGAGTTGAAGGCAAAATCGAAAGGAGCACCATTTCGGACTCCATACTGGACTGGATTGACACCGATAAAAATCATCGACTCAATGGAGCCGAAGATGATTATTACCGAACACAAAATCCACCCTATTATGCCAAAAATGGCCCGATAGAGACAATCGATGAACTTTTAAAAATACGCGGCGTCACCGAAGAAATTCTTTATGGTTCTGAGGGAAACGATGAAGAAAATAAAAAAACAGGGATTGCGAACCATCTCACAGTTTATAAAATTTCCACAGTGAACCCCAATACGGCGAGCGAAGAAGTGTTAAACATTTTATTTAAATCGGAGCAGGCAACTAAAATTTTGGGAAACAGAAATAGCAAAGGGTTCCATATGAACACGCTATCGAACTTTTTTCATATTACTTCCACAGGAAAAATAGCTGATAGTCGCACAGAACATACTGTGGAGGCAATAGTGGAAAAAAGCATCTCAGGCGACAAGGTGCAAATGGTAATTCATTACTGGAATGACAACGTACTGAACTTATGAAATCTGTCTTTTTAGAAAAATCTTTAGGACTGGATATTCGTGAGGACTCTATCAGCCTCACCCTAATCGGGAGAAAGCTGCGCCTTGCCGAAGTACTCGCCGGTGAATTCATAGACTTGAAACTACTAACAGGAAAAGACGAAAAAGCAGAGAAGCATTTCTTAGACCAGGTCAATCGATTTCTGGTCGAACAAAATACCTGGCCCGAGTCAGTCATAGTGAGCCTGCCAAGAAGTCTCGTTATGTTTAAAACATTTGAACTCCCGGCACCAGACATGAAAGCGGTTGAATCAATGGTAGAGTTTGAGTTGGAAAGGCATTTTTCGTCGGGTCTGGATGATTTGTACTACACTTATCAACTCAATCAAAAATCCGGGAATATTTTCCACATCGCCTCTGCCGCAATTAAAAAAGAAACCGCTAACTATTACCTCGAACTCATCAAGAAGCTAAACTTAAAACCCACTGTCCTCGATATCTCAACTTTTGCCAATAGCAATCTTGCTCTGCTACAAGAATCCAAGAATTCTGCTGTAACAGCATTGATCGATATCAGCCCACGTGCTCTAGAAATTGTCCTGATTAAAAAAGGTATTTTAGAATTCTCTAGAAATAGAACCTGGGAGAATACAGATATAAAGGATATATACTTAGGGAAACACAAATCCTCTGACCGACTCAACAACGTTTCCGAGTCCACCACCAAATTAATAATCAGTGAATTGGAACAAGCGCTTTCTTCATGCCGGAATATTGAAGCAAATGAATCCATTGAACATATTTTTATATCGGGAGGCGGCACCTTAGCCCCTCGAGTCATCAAACAACTGGAAAAAGAAACACAGGTATCGACACAATTTATAAGCATTCCTGATTCGGTTTCCCCTGTCCTGCCCGAATCATTTTCTAGTTATCATATGATGACGGCTTTGAGTTTGGCCATAAGAGATTCCAGAAAAACAAATTTTGAAACCAATTTACTGCCCCAGAATCTACGACCCAAAAGAAGGAAAGCAAACCCAAAAACGTCTCTGGCTCTGGCAGCGATCTTGGTGCTTTGCCTTGTGGGATGGATCGGCAATCAAATACATTACAACAACAAAACTCTAGCATCCTTAAACGGTCAATTAGAGGAGATAAAGGGTGAAGTTTCTAACCTGGAAAAAATTGATCTAGAATATATTTCTATCCAACAGTATGTAGACATCCTCAATGCAATCAACAAACAGCATCCACCCAAGCTTCCTCTATTGGGCAGGTTGAGCCAGTCGCTCCCTAAGGACACGTGGCTGACAAATATAAAGTTCCACAAGGGTGAAATGGAAATAAAGGGCTTTTCGCCTACGGCTTCAAAGCTGATTCCTCTCATCGAAAAATCACCTAGTTTTAAGAAAGCAGGTTTTGTCGGCACAATAATACGAGAATCTACAGGAGAGAAGTTTACGATTCGCGCAAAATTGGAATCCAGCTTATGACATTAAACATTGGAAAAAGAGATAAGGTTTTTCTCATAGGTGGTGGAGTTTTTGTAGCCTGCTATCTGCTTTTCTTTTTAGTGGCGGAACCCATTTATAAAAAACAGATAAGCATTGACGAGAAAATAAAAGACAAAATAAACTTCATTGAAAAATATTACGAAGTCCTGAATCATACTTCATACTATCAGGCAAAAGAGGTAGCCAATAAAAACACTAAAACAACTCTGCAAAAACGGTTTTTCAACGACAAAGAACCCGGACTTGCCGCGGCAGGGTTGCAAAAACTTTTACAGGGATTCTCAAGGGGCGCTGTAACCATTGAAAAAACCCGAGTGGAAAAACCAAAATATGTCGCAAGAATACTCGCTGTCCCTGTTGAAATCACAGTTCGTTCCAGCTTGAAAAACCTGGCACTGTTTTTAATGCGGATTGAAAACCATGAAAAATTTTTAGTCATTGAAGAACTTCGATCACGAAGAATAAATAAAAAGGAACCAGAAGACCTTCAAACACGCCTATTGATTACGGGCTTTATAAAGGAACTGGAACCAAAGAGCGGAAAACCAATATGAAAAAAAATATTCTCGTTACAGTTTTAATATCTTTATCCCTTCTTTTGCCGGGATGCAGCTTCAACAAAAAGTCGACTATGGATCGATTGAAAAACAAATCGGATTCCGTTGAGTCTATGAAGTTCCCGGAAAAAGTGCAATCACTCGGATCACAAGATAATGTCGAACTTATTGATAATAAAAAACTAAAACAAATCAAACCGCAACAGGAAGCTAAAAAAATCCGCGTAACAGGAACTAAAGTTTCCTTACGAAGAGGGCCGGGGCCAAAATACTCAAAAATTGGTAATGCGGTAAAAGGCGATGAGTTCGAACTGGTTCGAGTTGAACGGGGCTTCGATAATGGCAGGACCTGGTATCTCGTTCGCGACAGTCTGGGAAACAAGTTTTTCATAGCAAAGAGTTTGACTGCTATCGTCGAAAAAATGCCGACCACTATCCACCCTGAGTCTCCCATGTCTCCGAATGGAGATACCAATAAAGTTGAAAAAGTGGAACTGCAAAAAAAGCAGGATGCGTCCCTGGACCAAATCCAAACTCTGGTAGACGTCGAACCCAAGCTACCTGAAGAGCTGCGCGAAGCCAAGCATATTACTCTGAACTTTGAGGGTACTGAAATTTATGATGTCATCACTACGTTTTGCGAATTGCTAAAAATTGACTATGTAATTGAAGGAAGCGTTGAAGGTAAAGTCACATTACAGACTTTCAATAAAATCCCGGTCGAAGACTTATATTCCGTGCTTGAGCAGATTCTCGCGTTAAACAATGTTGCGGTTGTAAAAAGTGGCAACTTTTATCGTTTCCTTCAAGCACCCGATGCTGCAAAGAAACCTTTAAGCATTCATTATGGGAATGACCCCAACATCCCCGATAAAGAGCGAATGATCATTCAGATCGTTCCTTTGCGATACATTTCGGTCGAGTCCATGAAAAAAATTATCAGTCCATTATTGACGACCAATGCAAGTTTCATTGAGATACCTGAAACCAATAATCTGATGATGATAGAAATGGCGTACAACGTTAAACGTATCATCAAAGTGGTACAGGCCTTGGATATTGATAAACTAGCTTCGTCAGACATTCAACTTTATAAACTACGAAATGCAGACTCGGAAACGCTTGTTAAAGAACTTGAAGAAATTTTCACATCCATGGGATATAAAGAAGCTCTTGGCGATTCACTTTCTTTCCTTTCACTCACCCGCCTCAATTCCGTTTTGGTTGTAAATGCTTTTGACAAAATTTTACC
>CALJGH010000060.1 GCA_938073925.1 uncultured Nitrospinaceae bacterium | reverse complement strand
ATTATACATTTTGTTCACTCTAATTTAAAACACGAAGAATGCGATTAAAAGATAAAACAGCAATCATCACAGGAGGTGGCTCTGGAATTGGTTTGGCGACCGCTCGCGCCTTCTGTAAAGAAGGGGCTAAGGTGATCTTATTCGGGCGCCGAAAGGAAAAGCTCATTTCGGCGGCAGACGAATTGGGTGACTCGGTCCTTATAGTTCAAGGTGATATGACCCATAATGATGATCTAGATCAACTCATCAATAAAACTCTGAATAATTTTAAAGGCATTGATATCTTAGTAAACAGTGCTGGACTTTATAACGGAGCACCTTTGCATGAAATTTCTGACTCCCAGTGGGACGGAATAATGGATATTAACATCCGATCCATTTTTCAACTGACACGCCGAGTCTTACCGATAATGATGGCTCAGAAAAGCGGAAGCATCGTTCATATCAGTTCCATCCTCGGTCTTATCGCTGTTCCTCAAGTCGCAGCTTATAATGTTTCCAAAGGTGCTTTGAATCAGTTCAGCCGTTCCATCGCCGTTGAATATGGCTCTTATGGAATTCGTTCCAATTCTATTTGCCCGGGGTTGATAGAAACAGATATGACGGCAGATTTGATGAAAGATGCATCTCTAATGCAGGAATGGAGCAAAGAATACCCTATTGGCCGGTTTGGAAAACCAGAAGATGTTGCCAGCGCATGCCTATTTCTGGCAAGCGATGAATCTTCTTTCATAACTGGGACCGTACTGCCTGTGGATGGTGGATTTACAGCGCATTGACGACAAGGGTTGACGCGCACCGGTGCGAGTGATTAAAATCAAAAACACTTCATATAAACAGATGACCTAACTATGAAATATGAAACCGTGATTGGGCTGGAAGTTCATGTCCAGATCAATACGAAAACAAAAATTTTCTGCTCCTGCTCGACAGAGTTTGGAAAGCCGCCAAATGCCAATACCTGCCCAATATGTTTGGGGATGCCGGGCGTGCTTCCTGTTTTGAACAAGCAGTTTCTCGAATCATCCATGAAAGCCTGTCTGGCTACCCATTGCACGGTTGCGCCGATGAACCGTTTTGCTCGAAAAAATTATTTCTATCCTGACTTGCCAAAAGGTTATCAGATATCACAGTTTGAGGAACCCTTGGGAATCGACGGCCATATCAATATTTACCTCAACGGAACTAAAAAAAGAATCGGATTGACTCGCATCCACATGGAAGAAGATGCCGGCAAATTGATCCACGGAGAAAACCTGGGGAGTCCAGGAAAAAGCTATGTCGACTTCAACCGTACAGGAGTCCCACTTTGCGAAGTAGTTAGCGAGCCTGATCTCAGATCTCCTGAAGAAGCGCGCGCCTATCTTGGAGAATTGAAATCAATTTTGGAATACACCCAGGTCAGTGATTGCAACATGGAAGAAGGAAGCCTTCGTTGCGATGCTAATATTTCACTACGTCCTGAAGGGCAAAAAGAACTCGGCACACGCACTGAGTTGAAAAACCTGAACTCCTTCAAATTTATCCAAAAAGCCATAGAGTATGAAGTGGAGCGGCAAACCCGCGTTCTGGAGCAAGGCGACAAGGTAATCCAGGAAACCCGGTTATACGATTCCGATCGTGGCGAAACTTTTTCGATGCGCAGTAAAGAAGAAGCGCACGACTACCGTTATTTTCCAGATCCTGACCTGGTACCGGTCATTGTCGATGAAGCCTGGGTCGATGAAATACGAAAAACTATCCCGGAATTACCAGAGCAAAAACGCGAACGATTTGTAACAGAGTACAGCCTGCCTGAATATGATGCTGGAGTGCTGACCTCATCCCGATCACTCGCGGATTATTTTGAAAAATGCACTTCTCTATTTTTCAAACCCAAAATCATAAGCAACTGGATTATGGGAGATTTATTGCGGGAATTAAATAAAAACCATCAAGACATAGACAAATGCCCGATTTTCCCCGAAGCTCTGGTAAATTTACTCAAGCTTATTGACGATGGAATTATCAGCGGCAATATCGCCAAAACAGTTTTTGAAGAAATGTACCAGACGCAAAAAGAACCAATAGCTATCGTTGAGGAAAAAGGACTTAAACAAATTACCGATGACAAAGCCATTAACGAGATGGTCGAAGGAGTTCTGCAAGCCAACCTGAGCCAAGTGGAAGAATATAAAAGTGGCAAGGATAAGGTTCTGGGTTTTCTGGTGGGGCAGGTCATGAAGGCCAGCAAAGGAAAAGCCAACCCAGGTGCAGTGAACAAACTCCTCAAAGAAAAAATGTCCGGCATGTAATCTCAGGAACCCACTAAAATGAAATTTGTAATATTTGCAGTCAGCCTTACTATTGCATCCCTATCGGGAGGACTCGAAAGTGTTAGGGCAGAAACCGTCCAGTCGCAAGACAAACGCTATACAGATAACGGAGACGGTACAATTTCGGACTCTAAAACTGGGCTAATGTGGATGAAAAATGACTCCTATTTACATTCAGGCCACTGGCTCAACTGGCATGAAGCCAAAGACTACGTAGAAGAATTAAATGAAATCGGGTTCGCCAATTATTTCGATTGGCAACTTCCAACAAAAAAAGAACTGAGATCATTATTTGAATCTAGCAAAACAAATGGCTCACAGGTGGGTCGGGAAATGAAAATTCATACCGATCCGTTATTCGGAAAAAATGGCAGTGGTTCATTGTGGTCCGCCGACAGGAATGGAATGCACAATGCTATTGGGATAGAGTTTAATACAGGGGATACCTTCAGCGCCAATAAAAAGTCTCGTTCACGAAAAGCCACACGTGCGGTTCGAATTTATACTGACAAACTTTAATACTATTAAAGGTCGCAAAACTAATATGGCAATTTTCATCTTACTTGTTTCTTTTCTTTCATTTAACATCCTTTTCACAACTCCGGTTTCGGCTACTTACCCCACTCCCGACATAGCTCACTGGGACCTTTCGATATCAGACGAAAGAAATGACGCTGATTATAAAGAGGTACAAAGCCTGGTCGAACAGAAATATTTGGATGCGGCCCTCGCATTGTTAAATAAAAAAATAGAAGAACTTCCTAAAGAAGCTTCACCGATCATTCTAAAAGCCTTTGTCCTTCACGAAAAAGGTCTGGCTAAAGAGTCGCTAGAAAATTTATTGATTGCATTTAAAATAGAGCGTCAGCACCCAGCCTTACATTTTGCTTTTTGTCAAATATACCGAAAGCTTGGAAATGCAAAAATCTCAGACAGAGCCTGTATCATAGCGGCTCAACAGCATCATAGGAATCCCCTCGCACACTATGAATACGCGCAGACTTTAATGGCAATGGGTAATTCTATGGAAGCTTTAAAAGAACTCACCCATGCCGAAAATCTAGACAAAACAAATTCATCCTATCCTTATAAAAAAGGAATGATTTTTATTTATCAGAATAAAATTGATGAGGCAGAAAAATCATTTAAAAAGGCTCTCTTCGTTAACGAAAAAAACATTGAGGCCGCATATCAGCTTGCATACTTGTATGCCACTCAGGACAAAGTTGAACTTTCTAAGACATATGTAAATAAAGTGCTGGATATGGGATTACAACACCCAAAAGTAGAGTCGGCGAAACTATTAAGGGACTATATTTTCAAAAACCAGATAAGAAAACTGCCAAAAAAAATTGCCCCGCAGAAATATCATTTAGGTCTTTCAAAATCCCTTTACCAAAAAAAAGAATACGGTCTGGCACTTATTGAAATTGAAACTGCCGCCAAACTAAACCCTGCTGATTTGAAGACCCAGGAAATTCTCATCGGTATGTACAGTTTATTTTTGAGACTGGATAAAGCAGAAAAAGCCTTAATCCGATTAATCGAATCTGCCAACGAAAAAGACCCGCTAAAAAGCAG
>CALJGH010000059.1 GCA_938073925.1 uncultured Nitrospinaceae bacterium | reverse complement strand
AGCTCTACTTAAGGTGATTTTCTCGAGAGTAGCTCGGCTTAAATCTGCTTCTTTGAGAATCGCGGTGGTCAAATCTGCTTCCGTCAAGTTTGCCCCTTGAAAATTACATTTGGACAGAAAAGTCGTAACGAATTTAGTTTTGATTAACCTCGTATCGCTGAAGTTCGACGAAGCAAGAGTCAACCCGCTAAAATCTAATCCGGAAAGCACCAAACCTGAAAAATCCATATTATTTTAGTGGGTGATGCTCTTGGTGATGAGTAACCTTCTAATTTCTTCTACCTAATTTCTTCTACTGTTATATTTGCCATTGAAGTTTAATCTAATTGGGGTGCCTTTAAGCTTAATGACTTTAACCATTCCAACCCTTCTTAACAAGTGAAATTTGTTACGGTATTTCATTATTTTTGCCTGCCTCTAGCACCCTATTTTTATTACGCATATCCCAAATCAATAACACATAAAAAGGCAGGTATTCAAGCCAGGGAATCCATTGGCTCCAGGATTGAATTTCCTGATAATCGAAATAGAAGTCCAGGTAATAAAGTCCAACCAGGCCTGTTAAAAGAATCCACACCCGATTGGGAAACAGACATAAAAAAGGCACGACCCAACACAAGTACCAGGGGTTTTGAATAGGGCTGAGCAAAAACACCAATGCCATCAATATAAAAAACTGTTTCAAAAATGTTTGCGGGTCTTTAATTAAGGAAGTATTTTTTAACAAAAGCCAGATTAAGACTCCCATCAAAACACAAACTACAGTTAGTTTACTCAAAAACACAGGTAGGGAGTTTGATAAAAAGGTGATGTTGTTTAAATCTCCCGGTAGGTTCTTGAAAAGAAAAAGCAGACAGGCAAAAATGCTGTCATTGCTTTGCCAATAAAGAGAATAAGCTTTAAGACCATCAAACATTTGGAGTCCGATTCCCATAAAGGGGACATATCCTAAAATTATTACTCCGACAAATAACAGTGAATTTAGGATCGGAGTCCGCCAGGAGTTTCCCTCTGATTTTTTGCAATGTTCGAAACAGGCCTGAATATAAAGTGGAAATAAGATAGCCGGATATAGCTTGCCGAGAAAGCCCAGCGCAAGAAAAAATGTCGCCAAGGTGTGACGGCTATTAACTAGGAAATAAATCGAACCGCATAGAAATGAAATACCAATGATATCCAGATGTGTTGAGTTGTAAGTTTCTTTTATCATCAGTGGACACCAAAAGTAGACCCCGCTCATATTTCTATTCAATCGGAGCTTGCCCAAAATCCTTATGATGAAGAAAAAAGCCAGAACATCAAAAACTAGAAAAGCCACTCGCATGGCAAGAATACTATCCGGCTGAAAAAAATGAACCACTCGGAAAACATATTGAGCCATGGGGGGATAAATGGTGGGGACGCTGGGGTGATTTACTCTTTCCAGATATTTGAGAGATGTTGTCGATTCCCATTTTAATTCCGCCAGTTGCTCTAATTCGCGTTCATTTTTTTCATTATAAACTTCGTAATAAGTTTCGGGATTCTGAATTTGCAATTCTTTAAACTCATGAACTTCGGAAGGAGAATACGCGAAAGGATTAATGTTATTAGCAAAAACTTTTCCATCCCAAAGATAGCGATAGACATCGTCTTCTTGTATCTGTTGCGCCGGTAAAATAGCAAGCCTGAATAACAGACCGAAGACGATCATTGTCCAAAAGATAAATCGGTCATTGGATTGTTTTGAAAGAATAAAGCAGGCGGTGAAGAAGATTAGCGACAGCGAAAAATAAATTCCCAGGTAAGTGAGAATGGGGCGGTCGGCATAACCTTCCCCCCAATTGAACTCGGTTGAAATTTTGGTTAGGAATAAATAGAGTAGTAGGCTGGTAATTCCCAGGAAGACTACCTGAAGACGTGGGCGCATCAGAGTCTAATGCGTTTGTGCGAAGGAGCTTTGCCCTTCCAACTTTTTCAGCTTTTCGATTTTGAGATCAGAAAGAGTTTTGTAAATTTCCAGCACAATGACTTCATGGTAATCCAGAAGTTCCTGAAGAACTTTACGTATCAAACCCAGATACTTTGGGTGGCTCGGTATGGAAAGTTTTATGGGTTGAGACATACGTTTCTAATCATTAAATTTTAATGGATTGATCGAACAGTATACCTTGAACTCGCTTTATATCAATATTATCAACCGCTAGAGCGGGAGGCAAATAGCAATCATCTTTTAGTAACGCTCCGTTTAAGTTGCATGAGCCACCTACTATGGGATGTCGAGTTTGCCATGATTTTCTACACAAGGAAGGAATTTAAAGGATTATAAGTTATTCCTTTAACTTATGCGTTAACATAGCTAAAATAGGAATTGGGGTCAAACCAATTAGGTTATTGAGTTATGATAAGAAAACAGGATCTAAATAAAAATTGGTCGGACCTAAGTTCAGTTCTTTTTGAATCACTGCCAGAAAGTTTGCAGAACGATCAACAAGAATGGCTGTCTTACCATTGGAACCTCGTGGTTGGAAAAGAAATAGCAGATATATCTAACATTGATAAGATAACCCAAGGCACACTTTATATCCGGGTTCAAGGTAAAGAATGGTTGCCAGCGATGGAAAGCTTAAAGAAAAAAATCATTCAGGAAATAAACAGCCGGGCAGGAAAAAACCTGGTGGAAAAAATTAAGTTAAAAATATAGCTCCTTAGAAATCTTTTGTTGAATAAAAAAATGAAGATACAGAAAAATCTAATAATGAATGGATGGTCAGTGGCAAAAACCCTTGTATCTGGAATGCTATTTTTATCTCTTTCCAACTGTACGACTGTTGGTAGTCAGATTGAAACGCAATTACAAGATTCCGATCTTTCAAGTTCTTATGCTGCAAAAATGTATGAACAAAAAAAACAACAATCCCAACCGCTGGATGGCAAAGACCCGCGTGCCTACTTCCATTTTCTCATGTCGCTGGAATCTGAAAAGAGATTCCAGTTTGAGCAAGCGGCTATGCAATACAAAGAGATTGTAAAATATGACCCAGAAACGGAAAAATTTTTTGAAAAACAGGTGCGCCTACTGTTACGTACTGGCCAGCTGGATAAAGCGGTTGAAGCAGGGCAGGCTGCTTTAAAGCGGTTCCCTAAGAATAAAAAAATCCATATGGATTTGGCAGACATCCTCATGAGCCAGGGAAAAGCAGACGCTTCTATTTATCATTATGAACGGGTGCACCAGATCAACCCTAAAAGCTCCCGCGCCATTTTCTTAAAGGGAACCGTGCTGGAAGAACAGGGAAGATGGGGTCAGGCTAAAGATATGTATTGGAAGGCCGCCAAAATGGAACACAATAATCCATTGGGGCAGTTCTATCTGGGCAGAGCTTTATTGCATGATAATGAATTAGAAGAAGCGGAAAAAAGGTTCCAGATGTCAGTTGTTTTGAAACCCAATTTATTACAGGCGCGAAAATACCTTGCATGGGTTTACGAGCGTTTGGGAAAGCATGAAGAAGCTCTTAAAGAGTACAACCTTCTATTAAAACTCAAACTAAACAATTCTTTTATTGAAGAACGTGTTGCAAAGCTTCAGAACGTCTCGGACCCTGCGTATAAAAACGAAATGTCCAATTACCAAGGAATCCCCGCCGAGCTGGAAAAGCAACCGAATGTCCACATGAGAATCGCTGCTATTTATTTTGAAGAAACCCTTTACTTAAGGGCATTAGACGAGTTTCAACTGGTTGTGGCCGCAGATGATCATAAAGACCCGCATGTGCTCATGGCGCGGATCTATGAGAGCCAGGGGCGATTGGATAAAGCTATTGAAGAATTTGAAATACTTAGAAACCTTGAGCCGAAGTCAATGGACATCCTGCTTTATTCTGCACGGCTATACAGTCTGGACGAAAAGACGGATGTCGCCATTAAACTTTTGCAAAACGCCACTGAAATGGAACCCAAGAACGATCAAATTTACCATTCTTTGGCTTTGGCCTATATGTCAAATCAAGAAAATGGCAAGGCTGTGGAAAGCATGAAAAAAGCTTTGGTTCTCAATCCTAAAAAAGATTCCTATTATTTTGAGTTAGGCGCCTTAATGGAAAAAGCTGGGGACTTTAAAGGTGCGATTGAAAATATGCGACAGGCTATCGAAATCAATCCTCTGCATTCAAACGCTCACAACTTTTTAGGATATATTTATGCTCTGGAAGGCCGCGACCTCGATCGTGCCTTAGAGCATTTGAAAAAAGCTCTCATTATTCAACCTCGCAACGGTTATTTTTTAGACAGCCTGGGGTGGATCTATTTCAAAAAAGGCGACTCAGAAAAAGCCCTTGCACAAATTCAGAAAGCATTGATTTATACCGACCCGGATCCCGTACTTTATGATCACCTTGGGGACATTCTATTTTCTTTGAAAAATTATGACGAAGCAACAGGAGCCTGGAAAAACAGTCATTCCCTGACACTCCATAATAAAGATGATCTGGGCGGAGAAAAGCCTAACCCGCAAACCCTGCAGGATAAAATTGAAAAAGCAAAAAAACTCATCCAACAAAATTATTAACAATGCCACGCCTTGAGGAAATATTGGGTGACTATAGTAAGAGGATTGACGGACCTATTGTATGCGGTGGTTCGCCGCGCTCCACAGGGGTTTTTATTTGCTTTGCTCTTGCTGGTCGGTTGCCAGACCCTGGTTGAAAAAGCACCCCCGCATTTTTCAAAAGATAAAATCTCTTCTGGTTATATATTCAATCGACTGCAAACTCGCGCGAATAAAATCCATAGCGTTAAATCATTTGCGCGCACTATTTTTATTGGTAAAGAATTTAAGCAATCCTTCCGCCAGACTCTGATAATAAAAGAAAGCCATTCCATTCGGGTTGATACCTACGGATTGTTTGGTCAGGCGATGGGGGTTTTTATAAGTGATGCCGGGGATATGAAGTTTTTAGATCCTGCAAAAGGTAGGCTCTATTCGGGCTCGGATGTAAAGAAACTGTTGAGAAAATTGCTTGGGACGCAAATCGATTTTCGTCAGCACTTAAGAATTTTTATGGGACATATCCCAAACTTTGAATTTCTCAAGGTGGAAAAATCTCGATTAACTTCAGACCAGACGCAATACATCCTGCTGGCTAAAGATTTAAAACGTAGTGGGGAAGTTCGCCTCCATATAGATGCTGTAACCTTATTGCCGGTCGAGATGACTCGAATCGAAATGGGTCAAAAACGATATTTTGTTCAATGGCAGGATTATGAAAAAATCGGCAGTATAGATTGGCCGCATTTGATCACTCTCGAATTTCCCGCAAAGCAGGAAATCATACGGATCAAGTATAAGGACCCGGCTTTGAATGGAAAAATTTCTAAGAACACTTTTCAGCTCATGCCAACAGCTTCTACGAAATAAAAATGACTCCACCTAAAAAACTAAAATTTAAGACTCCCGCAAAAATAAATTTAGGCCTGCATATCCATAAAAAAAGAGACGACGGGTTTCACGAGTTGGAGACCTTGTTACAAATGGTGGCTTGGTTTGATGAGGTGGAGTTAGAAGAAACTCAGGAGAATATCGAGTTGTTTTGCGATACTCCGGATATCCCAATTGATGAGACCAATCTTGTTGTCAAAGCAGCGAGGCTTCTGCAAAATCGTTTTCCCGGCAAATGTGGAGGTGCAAAAATTAAGCTGAAAAAAAATATTCCTTCTGGAGCCGGGTTGGGAGGAGGTAGTGGAAATGCCGCTGGAGTTTTACTGGCCCTGAATCTGTTGTGGAATTTGAAAATACCGCGTGACGATTTGATTTCTATGGCCTCCGGGCTGGGTTCTGATGTGCCCTTTTTTCTCATGTCACCCTGCGCTATTGGAACGGGTAAAGGTGAAATTCTGCAACCGGTTGAGAATCCGATTAGTTTTTATATTTTAATGATTTATCCTGGATTTCCCATAGCGACCCCATGGGTTTACAGCAATCTAAAATTGAAGTTGACAAAGGCCGAAAATAATATTAGCATTTTGAAAAA
This sequence comes from uncultured Nitrospinaceae bacterium, assembly GCA_938073925.1. Lineage (GTDB taxonomy): Bacteria > Nitrospinota > Nitrospinia > Nitrospinales > VA-1 > UBA8687. The sequence goes on along the minus strand of CALJGH010000059.1, from coordinate 4,806 downwards.
TTTTATTTTGCGCTCGGAGTTTGCCCAATTGGGGGCAGCCCTTCACAACGACTTGGAACCCGTTGTATTTAAAAGGTATCCGGAGATCTTGGAGATAAAAGATGAGCTGCTAAATTCAGGGGCTGGAGGTGCGCTCTTGTCGGGAAGTGGTTCTACCGTCTTTGGAATTTTCGATAATCCCGAAATTGCTAAAAAAGCGTTAGTCAGATTTACAGGGGGAAAACACAGGGTGTTTCTGGCTAAAAGCATCACTCGCTTTTCTGAATTTTTTCCTAAAGAAATGATATAGGCTTTTTAACAATGCACTTGTCATTGTGAGAAGCCTTTTCGTCTTTACACCTTATAGGCCCCTTGTGGGCACAAATTTTAATGGTACGGTTTACCGCGCCTTGGGGCGTCGTCAAGCGGTTAAGACACAGGTTTTTGATGCCTGCATTCGGAGGTTCGAATCCTCCCGCCCCAGCCAATTTTTTTGAGGATAAAAAATGTTTTCCAGTGATAATGGGCGTGTACTGGTTTTTTCCGGTAGAGCGAATCAAAAACTAACGGAAGAAATCTGCGGGTACATGAAAGTTCCATCTGGGAAAACCGTAATTCGTGATTTCTCTGATAAAGAAATCTATGTGCGAATCGAAGAAAATGTTCGTGGCGGAGACGTTTTCGTTGTTCAGTCAACTTGTTTTCCGGGCAATACTAATTTGATGGAACTGCTGATTATGATCGATGCTTTACGTCGCGCTTCAGCAAAAAGGATAACTGCCGTGATCCCTTATTACGGGTATGCTCGGCAGGACAGGAAAAACGAACCTCGGGTTCCTATTACATCCAAACTGATTGCCGATTTAGTTGTCACAGCAGGAGCAGATCGCGTTTTGACGGTTGATTTACATGCCGGACAAATTCAAGGTTTTTTTAATGTTCCGGTGGATCATCTCTTCGCAATAAATGTTTTGATCGAGTATATCAAAGAGCAAAAATTCGAGAACATGATCGTTATTTCACCAGATGCCGGTGGTGTGGAAAGGGCACGCGCTTACGCAAAACGTTTGGACACCTCCCTTGCGATTATTGACAAGCGCCGGGATATTCCTAATGAAGCCAAGGCGATGAATATCATCGGTGATGTAAAAGGGAAAATAGCTTTTATCGTAGACGATATGATTGACACAGCGGGAACACTGATGGAAGCGACGGATGCGCTTTTGGGTGCAGGGGCAAAGGAAGTCCATGCCTGTTGTTCTCATCCGGTTTTATCGGGTCCCGCGGGAGAACGTATTGCAAATTCACCTATTAAGTCAGTGGTGACAACCAATACGATTCCCTTGAATGATGAGCTGAAAATAAACCCTAAGATAAAAGTGTTATCTGTTGCGTCTCTATTAGGAGAAGCAATTTTAAGAATTCATCAGGAAACCTCTGTTAGTTCCTTGTTCGATTCAAAAAAGGATTAAAACATAGGTTCCCTGCCAGAAAATTTTTTTACATTGATTGGAGTTCAGAATGTCAGTTTTAACAGGAAAAATAAGAGAACCAAATGGTAAATCAGCCGCACGAAAATTGCGGACGGACGAGTGCATCCCGGCAGTGGTGTATGGTCTCAATGATAACGTCAGCTTATCGGTCAATCCAAAAGAACTAAGCAAATTGATTGAAGCCAAAGGACGTAATGTGCTTATTGAGTTGAAGGTCGATGGGGATAAAGCAGAAAACAGAAACGTCGTGCTACAAGAATTTCAAACTCACCCTCTTAAGCCGGGCTGGGTACATATTGATTTTCTTGAAATCGATGTGACCAAAAAAATCAAAGCAAAAATTCCAGTTATTCTGATTGGTGTTTCTCCTGGAGAAAAGCAGGGCGGACATGTAAACCACATTATTCGTGCTTTGGAAATTGAAAGTCTGCCGAAAGACATTCCCGAGAAAATAGAAGTGCAAATGGGTGAGATCGAGCTAAACCAGATGATTCATGTCTCCGACCTGAATCTGGGTGAATCTGTATCAATAATAGATGACCCTAACGATGTCGTGGTGAATGTTCATCTCGAAAAAGTAAAAGAAGAAAAATCTGAAGAGGAAGCAGCAGAAGGAGATGCTGCTGCTCCTGCAGACTCCAAAGAGGATGCCGGGAAGAAAGAGGACGGTAAAAATTAATTGTGTTTTTGATTTTAGGCTTGGGCAATCCTGGGTCGCGTTACGAGCTGACACGCCATAATGCGGGATTTCTCGTTTTAGACAACCTGGCTGATAAATATAAAATCAAGCTGACTCAACATATGCATCGTTCCCTTTATGGAAAAGGGGAAATTGAAGGGCTTCCGGTTATTCTCGCAAAGCCGATGACCTACATGAACGAGAGTGGAAAAGCTGTCAAAGCGCTTCTTGCCGCTTTTAATCTTTCCCTTGAACAGATTCTGGTGATACATGACGACATTGACCTACCGCTTGGCAAAATAAAGACCAAGCTCAAGGGGGGCGATGGCGGTCAATTGGGAATTAGATCGACCATAGAAACTTTGCGAACTAGGGAGTTTTATCGAGTGCGCATTGGGGTCGACCGCCCTGAAGATAGAGAGGACATTGTAGATTATGTTTTGTCCCCTTTTACTGAAGAAGAGTCAGGGCTGTTAAATGATGTAATGAATAAAGCGGTGCAAACGATAGAAGCGGCGCTCAAGGAACTCAATAAACAGAAAAACCCTACGGAGGAGTAATAAGAATGTTATCGGAATACAAAGGAGAAATTGGCTTCATAGGTTTTGCCATGGTGGCATACCTGGTAATGGCCGCTTTTGATGTATCGCAAAACTATGTGTATCTCGCTGTTGTTTTTGGTCTCTTCGGACTCATCATCGCTTGGAAACTTTTTGAAGGTGTCGATGACGCGCCAGCTGGAAATGAAAAAATGACAGAAATAGCCGAGGCTATCCATGAAGGAGCCATGGTTTTTCTTTCAAGGGAATACAAAATCCTCGGCTACTTTATCGCGGGAATTTTTCTACTCCTGCTTGTTCTGATTTCCATGCAAAAAGGACCATGGATTGGACTCTGGACAGCGATTTCTTATGCCATCGGCGCAGGTTGTTCCATGCTGGCTGGTTTTTTTGGTATGAATGCAGCGACAACATCCGGTGTTCGCACTTCCCAAGCCGCTGTTGACGGTGGGCAGTCCAAGGCACTTCTCATTGCATTCAATGGGGGTGCGGTGATGGGACTTTGTGTGGCAAGCCTCGGGCTTATCGGTGTCGGAGGATTATTCCTTCTATTCGGACGTGGAGATTCTTTTACAGTCATCAGTGGGTTTGCCATGGGTGCGAGTTCCATTGCATTGTTCGCACGCGTAGGTGGCGGTATTTATACCAAAACCGCAGACGTTGGCTCTGACCTCGTTGGTAAGGTAGAAGCAGGTATACCGGAAGATGATCCACGTAATCCAGGCGTTATAGCCGATAACGTAGGTGACTGCGTAGGCGACACAGCAGGGCTGGGCGCAGATATTTTTGAATCTTATTGTGGTTCCATGATTGCAGCTATTGTCATTGGTGCCAGCATGGCGACCTTACGGTTCGAATACATGGCTCTTCCTATTATGATAGCCATGGTGGGTTTACTTGCTTCGGTCATTGGTATTCGTGCCATGACATCTTTAGGCAACATGGACCCTTCAGCAGCTCTTAGAAACTGCACCTTTATTAGTGCCGGTGCCATGTTGTTCGTGGCCTTTTTCCTTATTAAAGTCATGGGCCTTCCATCAGGCGTGTTTATCGCGTTGTTGTTCGGTTGTCTGGCGGGAATCGGTATTGGCTTGATTACCGAATATTACACAGCCAGCAAGCCTGTTGTTCGTATTGCAGAGGCAAGTAGCACGGGTGTTGCAACGGTAATGATCACTGGTCTTGCGGTTGCAATGGAGAGTTGTGTGATTCCTGTAGTGATTATAGCTTTGACTATTTATGTTAGTGCCGGGTCTGCCGGTCTTTATGGTGTTGCACTGTCTGCCGTGGGTATGTTGGCAACAGTTGGTATTACCATGTCCGTCGATGCTTATGGGCCAATCGCCGATAACGCAGGTGGAATTTCAGAGATGGCAGGGTTGGGAGAAGAAACTCGAAAAATTACAGATGGACTCGATCAAGTGGGTAACACCACGGCCGCTATTGGTAAAGGATTTGCTATTGGTTCTGCGGCTCTGACAGCGTTGGCCTTGTTTGCAGCGTTCACTCAGGCGGCGAATATCGAATCAATTGACATCACAAAAACCAATGTGGTTATTGGTATGTTTCTCGGCGGTGTGGTGCCATTTTATGTTGCAGCTCTGACCATGACTTCGGTTGGTAATGCGGCGATGACCATGGTTGAAGAAATTCGCCGGCAGTTCCGCGAAATTCCAGGACTGATGGAAGGCACTGGCAAACCTGATAGTGCACGTTGTATCGATATCAGCACCCAGGCAGCTTTGAAAGAAATGATTGCGCCAGGTGTAGTGGCTTTCTTAACGCCTATCATAGTTGGTTCGATGCTCGGCGCAGAGGCGTTGGGAGGAATGCTGATGGGCGCAACTTTGGTCGGTGTTTTATTAGCGTTGTTCATGTCGAATGGCGGTGGTGCTTGGGATAATGCCAAAAAATATGTAGAAGCAGGAAACCTGGGCGGAAAAGGTTCCGATGCTCACCATGCTACAGTTGTTGGAGATACAGTAGGTGATCCATTGAAAGATACCTCGGGTCCGGCAATGAACATCCTTATCAAATTGATGTCGATTGTTTCGCTGGTGATGGCACCATTTTTTCTATAGTAGCTTTTAGTTTT
>CALJGH010000058.1 GCA_938073925.1 uncultured Nitrospinaceae bacterium | reverse complement strand
ACTAAAACGATTCAAGCGGGTAGCAAAAATTATCACTAGAGTAAATCTAATATGATTTATGGTAATTTTAAGTTTAACCATTGAAATAATTGAACTTATTTGCTTGACAATGAAAATGTTTAATTTTATGGTGAATGTGTTTTGCAGGATAAATCTTGTTTAAGTGTTTGATTAGTACTTTTAAAAACAAGGTATTGAAGACATTTTTTGGAGGCGAGGCGCGTTATGTTCTACGAAGTCAAAGTTTTCGACGCCAAAGGTGAGCTAAAAAAAGTATTATCCCCAAAAAAGCTGAGCACTAGGTTTTGGAAAGATGGGGAACAGAAATTGATCGATTTTACGGATAAAGAAAGTAGTTCCAGCAATACGGCTAATAAAGTTTTTGAGAAAGACGAGTTTCAGCTAACAGATAGATAATCAAGCCGGGGTTCAGGTTTTTATTGAGGCACAGCGACTAAGTCGTTGTGCCTTTTTTATTCCATAAACGTTTGTTATTAACTCTATCCATGCTGACTATAATCAAATATAATCTGTTTTTTTCCCTGCGCCGTTTATTGGCCATTTATTTTAAAATCTATGTATATAACAACTTCAGACCAGTTAAACGATTTTTGTAAGAGCTTGGAGTCATCCGATGTTCTTGCTGTTGATACGGAGTTTGTACGTGAAAGAACCTATTTTCATCGTATCGGACTCATCCAAGTTGCGGGAAAAGAGGGGTGCGGGGCTATCGATCCCGTCCTACTGAAAGATTTGACTCCATTATTGGAGATTCTAAAAGATCCCAGCAAAATAAAAGTGTTTCACGCAGCTCGTCAAGATCTGGAGATCCTGGTGCGTCTTTGCGGACAGGTTATCCCGCCGGTGTTTGATACTCAGGTTGCCGCTGCTCTTGTAGGCTGGGGATCACAAATTTCATTTGCCAAGTTAATACAAAAAGCTTTGGGCAAGCACATTCATAAGTCGGAGACTTATACTGACTGGTGCCGACGCCCTTTAAGTGAGACCCAGATACAGTACGCCATTGATGATGTTCGCTATCTCATGCCCGCTTATGAAAGGCTTATTGAAAGACTAACGGAGTTGAAGAGAAACGACTGGGTCGCGGGGGAAGTGAAAATCTGGGAAGATCCAGAAACGTTTGCTTTGCCTGATCCTCAAAAGCGTTTTTTGAAAATTAAAAGTTTGCGAAGTTTGAAACCCAAAAATCTGGCAGTGCTAAGAGAACTGGCGGCCTGGAGAGAAAATGTTGCTGTATCCCGAGACTGTCTGGCCAAGTCTATTGTACGCGATGAAACGTTGCTGGAAATTGCCCGGAAAATGCCGCGTGAAGCAGGAGAGCTTTCGTCTCTAAGAGGGTTCTACCATAAAGAAGTGGGCAAAAGTGGAGCTGCGATCATAAAAGCGATTGAGAAGGGAAATGCTGTAGCTGAAGGTGATTTGCCTATACTGCCAGAATCAGATGGCTATTCCACCATGCGTGGCATCGAAGAACTATTGTCTGCATTCGTGCAAATTCGTTCCGAAGAATTGAAAATCGAACCCAGTGTTCTGGCAGACCGCAAACGGATACACCGATTCGCTACCCACTTTGAGCAAAAACTGGACATGGATGAAAATTTTCTTCTGCAAGGCTGGCGAAGGGAATACATCGGCAAACCCATGCTATCGCTATTAAAAGGTGAGGTTGGATTAAAGATCAACCCCTCGGGTGCGGTCGCCCTGATTCCACTCAAATAAAATTTTGGTGTTTTGTGTTAGAGCCCCGCTTTTAAACTCAGGCGATTGTCGGAGTTTTTCCAAGTCAGGGTCTGTCTCAATCTGTTTAAAATTGGTGAATCCCAAACGAACGGCTTCCTGTAATTTCTCCATACTAGCTTTAGGCTGATCGGTTAAAGAGTAATAACAGGCATAGTTGTAATGGATATGCGGATTTGTCGAGTCAAGTTCCATTCCCACCTTTAAGGTTTCTAACGCTTCGTCAAAATTTGATTTTTTCATATAAGCGGTACTCAGGTTTATAGCGGCCTCTTTGAGGGTCTCATTATGATGGAGTGCTTTTTTGTAATTAATTATGGCCTCATCATACCGGCCTTCCTTGAAACTTTTGTTGCCTTCGTTGTAGTGGAAGATGCCCATCCTTTTTTCTTTTTCTTCCTGCGAAATATTTTGACCGTCGCTACCCTCATTGTGGCTACCTTCTTTATGACTACCTTCCATCTTCTTTAAACTTTTTTCCGAATTTGAGGCAGATAGGATTATTGGTGTAGTGTCTGTGATAAAAAAAACGATCAAGGCTAGAAGTCCTAAATGCGGAAGGTATTTAATAAATTTTCTGTTTTGATTCATGGTTAGACTCTTACGAAAACCAACGTTTTAATTCGCTAATGGAGTAGAGAGGGTCGACACCCTCTATCGCAGCTCCCTGTGAGCATAGATTGTATATTCGAGTGTTTTTATTTTGCATGGAGATTTCTTCCAGATTGCGCAAATAGCTGTACATCAATTGGTCGGTCAGCATATCATTCCCATACGTATTTTTTATCTTCACGGGCTTTTTTTTCTGAAATTTTTTCTGATGCAACCAATTAAGTTGTGCTGAACCCGCTATTTGAGAGAAGAGTTGCTGGTTGAACCGGCTGTGTTTTGAATAATAACGATCACCAGTCAATGCGCAATCCTGTCCGATTAGAAAGATGGGGTCGCATCCGAATTGAATTAAAGCATCGACACCTAGACAGGCCACCGAACCGCCTGCTTGGGTAACTCCTTTTTTTTCTATTTCCTCGTGTTGACCAAGCGCATGACCTTCTTTGTAGATCACGAAGCAGTCACCGTAAAAATTTTTTAATACATTGTGGTTCGCGGTGGGTGTGAAAATCAATTTCGTAGAGCCTTTTGTATATCCTGCAAAATGGAAAGCACTCTCATATTGCGGATCAAGAGAAAAAACATATTCAGGATGTATTCCATTTTTAAGGAGAACAGGAAATGCCGTGTCGACACAAGTTAGGACAAAATTATCTTGTAGGTGTTTAAGGTAAGGCAATACAGTGTCAAGAGAGGGGCCGGCACTTACCATAAGGCCGGGCCGCCCTGAGTGAACATTCTTTAAAGAATTGATGCCTGGAGATTTTTTCACCTTCTCTTCGTTGCGTGAGACATTGCCTTGTTCCAGATCGCGGAACATAGCAGGGAACCTTCGTTCCATTAACAATATTTCCAGGGCATTTTTTAAAGCTGTAAAATTATCGGGTATGCACTTGAAAGACGGAGTATGAAACAATATCTCAAGTTTGTCAGAGTCCTCTTCTGAGATGTGTTGCATTTTCCGTGATATTTCATCAGAAACTTTTGATTCGTCGACTCCAAAAATGAGTTTAAACCGGTTATTTTGAAAAAGTTGCGTATGATCTTTTATTTTTAATGCGGCTGCTAAAATATCCGGATTGAGTTCAATCACCAGTAAAAAACCATCGGGACCCATCTTTTCCAATAAGGGTTGTAGATGATAACCGAGACCAAATCCATAAAGACATACCCGGCTTCCCGGTGTGATGTTTTTGGCGAAATCAACCCCTTCTTTTTCTGGGTCGTATTTGCTGTGCAACAGAATTTTTTCATGCTGTGCGGTGGGCTTCCCAGAGTTGGCATCGAGAACAGTGATTTTTTTCGATAGCTCACTGTGGATATTTACAGGCCATGAAACATGGTCTTTCAACAGAGCCAGATTTTTTTCGAAGAAGTGATTGTCCAACGAGGGGTCTCCAAATTGTATCTTTATCATCATATCACCAATTGACTTGCAATCGTTTTAGATTTGTTTTAAAAAAACAAGGCTACTGCCTTGAGGGAATATTAGTAAACCTATAGTAAAATACCGGGCGATGCTTATGAGCTTTCAGGGGCATCGACCTTTAGAGTCCAGCTTCATGCTGGATATCTTTTTATGTCCACACATACACATACAGATATAAATAAACCACAAATACGGATTCTTTCTGATGATCTGGCCAATCAGATAGCGGCAGGGGAGGTGGTCGAACGGCCGGCCTCTGTGGTGAAAGAGTTGGTGGAAAACTCCATCGACGCTGGTGCCACTCTCATCCGGTTGGATATTGAGAGTGGGGGGAAAAAGAAAATTCGTATTATGGATAATGGTATGGGGATGCGTCCGGAGGAATGCAAACTCGCCTTTTCCAGACATGCGACCAGTAAGATTTTTGAATTCAGCGACCTTGAAACAATTCAGTCCTTGGGATTTCGTGGTGAAGCCTTGCCGAGTATTGCTTCAGTGGCAAAAGTCCGTTGCACAAGCGCGCGCAGTGAAACTCAGGGAGGAAAATTAATCGTGGTCGAGGGGGGCACCCTCGTGGAAGAGAAGGATTTCGCTTGTCCTCAGGGAACAACCATCGAAGTGGCGCAACTATTTTATAGTACCCCCGCGCGTAGTAAATTTCTGAAAGGCGATTCCACCGAATTTTCTCATATCACTCAGGTGGTGACGCAGCAGGCACTGGCGTATCCTGCTATTCAATTTCAATTGACTCATAACGGACGCGATGTAATCCAGACCTTGCCCACGGACCAGATCCATTACCGCATTGCTGAACTATTTGGTGCTGACCTTGGCAAGTCACTGGTGCAGGTAAGTTCGAGTTCCGGGGATTACCAATTAGAAGGTTATGTTTCTAATCCAGTTTACACTCGCTCGAATCGGTCTGCGCAATTTTGTTTTATCAACGGACGATTCGTCCGGGATAAAGTGATTCTTCACTCTACACAGCAGGGATACAGCCATTTACTACCGAAGGGCCAGCATCCGGCACTGTTCTTATATTTGACCATGGACCCGAAACTGCTGGATGTGAATGTTCACCCTTCAAAAGCAGAAGTGCGGTTCGCGTTTCAGCAAGATGTCCATCAATTCGTTTCCCGTAGCATCCGTGAAGCCCTTGAAAAAAATATGCAGGCACCTATCGAAGCTGTTCGTTCGGAAAGCGACGATATTCCTATACATTCAAACTATAGAAAACCGATTAAAACTCCTTCTTGGGTCGGTAAATCAGATGAAACAACCAGTCAGGGAAACCTTTCCGATGCTTTAAGAACGATGGCGGGGGGGCATGGGTTCGAATCGCAAACTACAACGCCTTCATCACAAGTCACTTGGTTCGATAAACCTCCGATACCGGTTTCTCACCTTATATATTCCGAGTTCGAACCTCTAGGGCAATTGGACTCTTCTTTCATTATCATGCAGGGAAAAAAGGGATTGCTGGTAGTGGATCAGCATGTGGCGCATGAACGGATTTTATATGAACGGTTCCGTGAAGCGGCGAAGGAAAAAAAAATCGAAGTGCAAAATCTTTTATTTCCTCTAACCGTTGAGTTTTCTCCAGCAGAAACCGAAATATTGACTCCGCATTTGGACCGCTTGCAACAATTGGGATTGGAACTCGAGACCTTTGGGAAAAATGAATTTCTCTTACGATCCGTACCCGCCATTCTGAAAAATATAGATAACGAGAAATTACTTCGCGACACTATTGAGCTTCTTCCTAAAGGCGGTGACGAAAATGTCCTGCACGATAAATATGAAGATGTTCTTATAATGATGTCCTGCCGAAACGCCATCAAAGTCAACCACCCCTTAAACCTGGATGAAATCCGCAAACTGATCTCTGATCTGGAACAAACCACCATGCCCTTTACCTGTCCACACGGCAGACCCATCTCCCTTTTATTCGACATGGACGATATTCTTAAAAAATTTCTTCGCAAATAGCCTTCTGGCGAGGCTAATATAATTAATTTTGTTGGGCAAGGGTGTTGTTGGCTTAATGCACCACTCGCCGGTTTTTAGGGTAGCTCATCAAGTTTTAGGCCTGCTTCTGATTGCAACCTCAACGAATCGGCGCAACACTTTATCTTAAGAATAAAGAAATGGAGTGTAAATATGGCGTATCGAACTC
>CALJGH010000057.1 GCA_938073925.1 uncultured Nitrospinaceae bacterium | reverse complement strand
TGGCCCCCTTGGAAATGTCGATGGGAGTGTATTGAAGTTCGATTCCATCCGAAAGCAACTGTTCAATGAGAATCATTGTTTTGTCGCCATCTCCAGAACCTAATTCGACCAGGTGACTGGAGGAACTAGAAAATATTTTGGAAAGAGTAGCTTTATGCGTGTTTAAAATTTCCAGTTCGCATCGAGAGGGATGATAGTTTTTAAGCTCTGTTATTTGCTTGAAAATCTCACTTCCTCTCGTGTCAAAAATTAACCAAGAAGGTAGTTTCTTTTTTTTAAGGGAGAGTCCTTTTAGAACCGCATCGGCAAATAGTTTTGTTTCTTGGGCAGAGATTGCATTATCCATATAATATTTATTCAATAGAAAATATCGAGAAAAAATAAAAATGTCAGGCCTGCATTTGACCTGACTGATTCTGCTTGCTATATTATATGTATATAATCCTTTACTTGTTTTGTCCAGTTTCGACTATAGTCTTAAGGCTTATGAATAGGCTAGTTTAGCTCCTTCCCATCATTCTGAAAGTGAATACTAGTGGTTACACTTGTTAAATTAGATAATTTAAATATGTCTCTGGAGTATAAAAAAGCAGAGAGTGAATTCATTGCGCTTTTAAATTGTAATGATTTGGATGGCAAGCTTTTGGCAGATCCTCATGTCGCCGAAAATTTTAATAAAAACATTCATAGCGCATTAAAAAAATCCTTAGATGACGATGACGAGTCAGCCCATCTTTTTGTGCAAAGGTGTTTGTATAAAATTAACAGACTTAAACTTTTTTGGGATGATGACCTCAAGAATTACTCGAATGAAAATTCTCGTTTCCTTTTCAATCTTCAATCTGATATCGAAAATCAATGGTCGGATTGGGAAGAAGAACAGATAATTATTGATCGCCCGACAAATGTGACTCAGGCTTTATGCGATCGGGTGGAGGAAGACCTGAATCCAGAATTGTCTGAAGATGGACGTTATATTCGCGATCATGTTTCTGATGCAGGTTACCGCAGGTTGTTGGCTATCGCTTCATTGGATGGTTTGGTCGAAGCGAGCCAGCTCTCGCGGGTATTGGGAGGTGCCAGTTCAGAGATACAGGTTATGCTAACGCGCATTCTTTGGGAAGAGTATGGCAGTGGCAAGTTGGAACGAAAGCATTCTACTTATTTTGCTGCAATGCTAGATGGGCTGGGGTTGGATTCTCGACCCGAAGCTTATTTTGATCTGGTGCCTTGGGAAGTTCTCGCCAATATCAATCACTCCTTCATGCTATCAGAACAAAAGCGAAAATTTTTGCGATATATTGGTGGTCTTCTGTATATAGAGGTTTCTGTTCCTGCATCTTTTACAAATAACAAGTTGGCAGGTGAGAGATTAGGATTAAGCCCGGAAGCCATCAGTTATTGGGACATACATATAAAGGAAGATATCCGGCATGGTCAATGGATGCTCGACGATGTCGCTCTTCCTCTGGTCGAGAAGTATGGGGAAGATGCATGGGAAATTGTGTTGGGATACGACCAGCAAAAATATTTATCCGCCAGAGCTTCCAGTTCTGTTGTGGATTCGATCCAAAACTGTGAAAACGCAGAGATAGACGAATAGATCGAGTCCGTTATGCACCCTGCCTTAAAATTGTAGCAGAAAATCATCATCCAATTCTTCTTCAAGGTAATCAGGAAGATCTGTGTGTGAATCGACTTGACATAGATTTATTTGATTTTTGGTTAGCCCTGTTGCGTCCTTGAGTTGGGCCCCTTTTAGATTGGTTTGGTTGAAAATGGTTCCCTCATTTAATTGAGCCCCTTCTAAATTGGCATTTTCCAAGTCTGCAAACTGGAGATTTGATTCCAATAAGCCAGCCCCGGAAAGGTTTGTGCTTTTCATATTAGTACTTTGCAAGTTGGTTTCCAAAAGTTTAGCCTTGTTCAGGTCTGCCTTTTCGAGAGTGGCTCCAGTCAGGTTGGAGTATTGGAGTTTAGCTTCCTTCAAATCCGTATTGCTTAAATTGATTTTTTGGAGCTGACATCCTCGGATATCTGCTTGGGAAAGATCAGGAACAGTTTCAGGGTTTTCTTCCCGCCATTGGTTCCAGGCATCGACCCCTTGTTTAATTTTATTTAAGTGTTCTTCAATTGGCATGTTTGTTTTCCTGTAAATTTAAGATTCGCGCCATTATTTTAGTCCATATAAAATTCCATATACACCATCCAGCCGATCATGGACAGGATGAGCACAGCATAGCCTGTGTGTACCCAGACTGTAAAAATGATATTTTCTTTTCTCTTTTCCCGAGGTTTTATTTCGGGATCTTTTTCCTTCATTTATTTTCCTTTTAGGCCGTAATAATAGTTAACAGGAAATACCAGTAACTGTCATTAAAATAACCTGTTTTAACTAGCGAGTGAGAGAATATGCAACCTCTCAAAATTCAATAATTTGTTTGGCTTTGATCCCGCTTTTTTGGTTTGCAATATTTAAACTAGCATAAATTCTATTATTTCTGGCGTATGAAAAATATTTCAACATTTCTTTTAGTTTTTATTTTCCTGGCTCAGGTCGCTTATGCGGATGAGGTGAAGGAAGGTTTGAAAGCATTAAACCGTGGCGACTATAAGGCTGCTTTCGAAATATGGAAACCCCTAGCCAAAAAAGGCAACAGCACCGCCCAGTTTAATCTGGGGTTGATGTATGACAAGGGGGATGGTGTCAGACAAAATTTTCCCAAAGCGTTCAGGTGGTACCGATTGGCCGCTAAACAAGGAAACGTCAGTGCTCAATTTAATCTTGGGTTGATGTATTACAAGGGCGAAGGCGTTGCCAGAGACTATGAAAGAGCCGTTAAATGGTATTTATATGCGGCTAGACAGGGAAACATAGGTGCCCAGTTCAACCTGGGGTGGATGTTTGATAAAGGCGAGGGCGTGACCCCGAATTATAAAAGGGCAATAAAGTGGTACCGGCTTGCAGCAAAACATGAACACGCTGGCGCGCAATATAATCTTGGTTTGATTTATGACAAAGGCGAAAGAGTTACTCGTGATTTTGATAGGGCTCTCAAGTGTTTTTTAAAAGCGGGGAATTTGGGGAGTGCAGATGCGCAATTTAAGTTGGCCCGAATTTATGATCTAGGGATGGATGTGACGCAAGATATCCAGAAAGCCGTTAAGTGGTACAAGCTGAGCGCAAAACAAGGCAAGGTTGAAGCGCAGTTAAAATTGGCAAAAATCTACGACAAAGGAGACCGAGTTGAAAAGAATTTTGAATACGCTGTTAAATGGTACGAAGCCGCAGCAAAAAATGGCAAACGCGAAGCGCAATCTCGTCTGGGAATGATATATACCCAGGGATCACAAAAAGATTATAGAAAGGCCTTTAAATGGTTTCGACGCGCGGCAAAAAGGGGAGATGCCAATGCTCAATTTAATCTCGGGCGATTATATGAAGCGGGAGATGGCATTGATAAAAACCTTGAAATTGCAGCAAAGTGGTATCTTATGGCCGCCAAGCAAGATCATTCCAAAGCACAGGCAAATCTAGGCTGGATGTATATTAACGGTGCCGGTGTCGAAGAAGATCTGGATGAAGCGACAAAATGGTACAAAAGGGCTGAAAGTTTAGAAAAATATCCCAGAAAAAAAGCCCGTAACTAATCTTATAATTTATTGCCCCTCTTAATAGTACTTTAGATAACCCCGATACTTCCCATATACTTCAAAACATCTAAAAATCTCCAAAATTGCCACGCTGACCATGTCAAGTGCCTAGCCTTTCTTACCAATAGAAACGGAACACAAAACCCGGAAAAAACTGCACATTCATCCTGACACAGGTGTTGAAGGAGATTTTTAAGGTCAAAATAGTGGTTCCTAATGTCAAAAAAATCAATATATTCGACTCGACTACGGAAAACCTGATTTGGCATGAGCTTTGCTTGTATAGAAGTGACAGCGAAATGCGTCAAAATTCAACCGTGGAGGATTTATGAAGAATTTAACCGTAGACGAGTTTTTAACTCAAATGTTTCGGGATACTGCAGAAAAAAGTGGATGGAATATTTACCGTAAAGGCAGGAAATGGATTCCATCAATTAAAAGACGAAAACCAGATTCAAAAGTGAAGAGTCTCAATTAAACTTTTTGAACTTATCTAATCGTGAGGAACTCTTATGAATACAACAGCTGATCTGTATATTTCGCCAGAAAACATGGAAAAGGAAAACTGGTTAGATTGTCTTGCCGAAGGGATTGATGATTTACCGACAATAGAACGAGTGATCATTTCTCTCTTCTATTATGAAAACTTGACGATTCAGGAAATAGCTCTGGTTCTCGAAATGCCAGAATCTGAAGTTTCTAAAATCCATCACGAAACCGTTCTGGAACTTATAAAACGATAATTTGGAAGGATGAGAAGAAACGGGTGCAATCGATTATGATTTTTTAAATTAAAACAGCAATGATCAATGGGATTTATCCACGCAATTGCGATTCGATTCAAAAACAGGGATAATGCGCTTCCTTGAACTCAGTACCGTTTTATATTGTTGAAAGCGGGAAGTTTTTGAATTAGCGATTGTCCATGCGGTTACCCAAAGAAGTTCTGAAAGAAGTTTTTGGTTTCGATTCTTTTCGAGGTCTACAAAAGGAAATCATAGAGCATATCCTCGATGGAGGCGATGCACTAGTACTGATGCAAACTGGGGGTGGTAAATCACTTTGTTATCAGATTCCCGCGCTCTGCCTGAATGGCATCACTGTTGTCGTTTCGCCTCTGATTGCCTTGATGCGAGATCAAGTCGAGTCCCTCAATCAATTGGGTGTTCGCGCTGCTGGATTAAATTCCACTCTGACTCCGACTGAAGCCAATAAGGTTGAACAGAGAATAGTATCAGGCCAATTAGATTTGGTTTATGTCTCTCCCGAACGTCTTCTCACAAAAACATTTCTTGATCTCCTTAACCGTTGCGATGTGGCGTTGTTCGCCATCGATGAAGCGCATTGCGTTTCGCAGTGGGGGCATGATTTCCGTCCGGAATACCTCAAGTTAACCACTTTGCATGAGCGCTTCCCTCAGGTTCCACGTCTGGCTTTGACCGCAACTGCTGATGGCCCTACTCGGCGGGATATTTTGGAGAGATTGAGCCTCCAGTCGGGCCGCTTGTTCGTGGCTGGATTCAACCGCCCGAATATCTTTTACCGTGTGGTGCCTAAGGATAATCCACGTAAAAAGTTCCTTCGGTTTTTAGAGAACGAGCATTCCGGTGATTCGGGAATCATTTATCATTTGTCGCGTTCGAAAGTGGAAGACACTGCTCAGTGGTTGATCGACCAGGGCTATACTGCTTTACCTTATCATGCGGGTATGAGTAAAAAACTTCGAGAAAAAAACCAAGACCAATTTTTTAAGGAAGAGGGAGTGATCATGGTTGCGACCATCGCTTTCGGGATGGGGATCGATAAACCCGATGTGCGTTTCGTAGCTCATATGGATCTACCTAAGAGCATGGAGTCTTATTACCAGGAAACGGGGCGCGCCGGACGCGATGGGGAAAAATCGACAGCGTGGTTGGCCTATGGCGTAGGTGATGTAGGCAAGATAATTAATTTTATAGATATTTCCGATGCACCCGATGAACAAAAAAGGGTGGAGCGGCAAAAACTGGAAAAACTGCTAGGCTATTGTGAAACCACTCAATGCAGGCGTCAGGTATTACTGGAGTATTTTGGTGAAACATTGGAGCAACCTTGCAATAACTGTGACACCTGTTTGGAGCCGGTGGAAAGCTTTGATGGAACCGTAGCAGCGCAAAAAGCTCTTTCATGTGCTTATCGTACAGGAGAGCGGTTTGGCACTATGTACATCATAGACGTATTACTTGGCGCTAAAACCGAGCGCATCCAGAGTTTTGATCACCACAGGTTGAGCACCTATGGAATTGGGAAAGAGTTCTCAAAAGAGGAATGGCGTTCCATTTTTCGCCAACTGGTGGCGATGGGGCTTCTAACGGTAGACATCGAAGGCCATGGTGGGTTACGACTAGGTCCAAATCATAGGCCTGTTTTGGTTGGTGAACGTTCAATACAATTCAGGCGAGATGCAGGACGAACAACCTTGAGTAAGAAGAAAAAAAGAAAAACTGAGAAACAACGTGCTAAGTCTACTTTCGATAATCCCTCCGATGATGCTTTATTTCAAGCCTTACGTGACTGCCGAATGGGTTTAGCAAAAGAACAGGGCGTTCCCCCCTACGTTATTTTTCACGATAGTGCTTTGTCGGATATGGTACAAAGCAAACCGCACAACATAGAAGAGTTTTCTATGCTGCACGGAGTGGGAGAGGCCAAACTCAAACGCTACGCAAACGATTTTCTTGCGGTAATTCTTGAAGAAAGACAGAATTAAACCTGTACAACTAAATAGAAGCTATAATGAATTGGAATATTTGTAGTAGTGATATTGTATTTATATATTTCGCATAGATAAAATCAATGGATTTCGAAAACGAAAAACTTTGGGCGGGGATAGGTGTAGAAGTCAACGGCAGTTTGTCCAGCCGTGAAATGCTTTATAAAGCCAAGCTCGATTGGGAAGTTTCTAAAATTCCTTCACAAAGACCCAAGTCTCACGCCAATCAAGAAACATTGCGTTTTTACAAAGCCTATTTCGACTGTGGTAATGCAGAAATTGAAACTGTCGGTAGTCTTGATGGTGCTCGCATCATTTGGACACTCGCCAGATTAAATGAAGACTTTATGTTGCCGGGAGGCGATGAACTGAAAGGATATATCCTGCTTGCATCCCGCCATGAGGATCGGGAAAAAATTGAAATTCATTTTTTGACCCTAAGGTCGGCCAGCAACAGTATGTTGAAGATAGCCTCTAAGGCAAGACCCACGGTGAAAAATTCTTTCCGGCGTTCATTTAAATCCACCCTGCCTTTTTTGTCCGAGTCTTCACTGCAATTTGATGAAGATATGATCGAAAGGACAAGTAAAACTATTGAAATGGGCCGGACCGCTATATCCGCTCATGCCAAAGACGCTCAACTTCTTGCAGAAAAAAAAGTTACTGAACAAATTGCTGAAAACTATATGGACGAAGTCTTTAAACAGGATTCTGAGGTCAGTGAAGAAGCAAAGCAAAAGGCTAATGCACAATCTGCTCTGGATGCATTTAGAAACGCACCGGGGCAGAACCTGGAGTCGGCTCAAATGACTGCATGGGGACTTCTGACAGCAGTAACCTACACGGCAGACCGCCTCGGGAAAACTTCGGATTCCCGTCTAAGGCAAGCTTGGTTTGGTCCCAATGCTAAAATTAAAAAACGAGCCTTAGAACTGGCATTAAAGCTTCTTTAAAGAAATAGTTTGCAGGAAGAATTTTAGATATTGTCAGTAGTTTCCATTCTTCCAAAATTACCAAAATAATTCTACCTTCCTCGGTAGTTTTGTTGATTTGATTTATGGGGCTGTTATGCTTAAGCCAGAGTCCAGGAAAATAATCCGATCGAAGGGCTCTCTACTTCTATCTTGTCGCCGGACTGAAGCGATGCCACGCCTGCGGGAGTTCCGGTGAAAATAATATCGCCAGGTCTTAACGTCCACCAACAACTGAGAGTTTGAATTAGATTTTCGATGGGGAATATCATTTCCCGGGTATTTCCTTTTTGTCGTAGGCTGCCGTTGACAGAGCATGAGAAGGGAAGGTTTTTTAGGTCGATTTTGTTTGGAAAGTAGTTTTTAAAGATACCTAATGGAGCACTTTGCTCAAATGATTTCGAAAGCTCCCAGGGCAGTCCTGCCTTCTTTAATTTTTTTTGAATATCACGCAGAGTTAAATCCAACCCCAATGTGATTGCCGAAATATAAGACAGAGCATCGGCTTTAAGAATGTTTTTACCCTCCTTGCCTATCAACAAAACCACTTCTACCTCGTGGTGCAATTCGTTACCGTAGGATGGCCGGTGCAGAGTTTCACCAGGAGCTACGATATTGCAAGCCGTTTTCATAAATACCACGGGCTCTGTAGGTGCCTGAGTACCGCCCAGCTCCTTAATATGTTTGCTATAGTTTTTACCAATACAAAAAATTCGATTGGGAGTGAGAGTTAAGTTGTGTGCAGAAAAATTCAAGATTTACTTCTTCCTGATGAAAAAATAAGGATAAGTTTAACCTGCAATATACAGGTTAATTATATTAAAAAGTCCAAATCCCAGGACTTTTTTTTGTCTTATATTAAGGCCAAAAACCCTTTGGAAACTGCGACTTGAATTACTTGCCTCGTTCGGTTAACCTTCATATTTCCAATAAATTCAGGGCCTATAATTATGATCCAAACCACTTTGATCGGGCATGCCTGCCTGTACATACAATCTGAAAAAACCAATATACTCACAGATCCGGTTTGGTTCGATTACCTTTGGGAAGAAATTAATGTGCTTTGTCCTAGCATCGTTTTGGAAAAGGACAAAATACCGCCCGTGGATGTTCTCAATATCTCCCACCGGCATCAGGATCATTTCGACGTGCGTACTTTGGCGTATCTGAAGCAAAATGAACGGATTATTACTCCAGATACCATTGTACTTGCGCCGAAGGATGACCTTCTTCTAAGTATCCTTGATGAACTCGAATTCAAAAATGTACGAGTTGTTGCAGATTTTGAGGTTATTAAGGTTAAGGATGTGACGTTGACTCCAACCCCCTCGCGTAACCAGATCAGCACGGCGGAAGATGAGTTTCCTGAACATGGCTTGCTTGTGAATGACGGAGAAGTGACTATCTGGAATCAGGTGGACTCTCAGGTCAATCCCGACATCATTCAACGAATTATGGAATTGTATGGGCATATTGATTTTTTTCACTCCCGATTTGTTCCGTTGATAGAGGGACACTTTTCCTATAACAAACATCTCGCTCTACCTTTTGATGAATACTGCACTTACCTTAATGTAGTGAGAGCTCTCGGGCCTCGAATGGTTGTCCCCGGTTCTGCCGCATTCCGCTTCAGAGATGAATTGAATTTTTTAAACCAATATTCTTTTCCGACTACGCAGGAACAGTTTCTGCGTGATCTGAAAGCATTTTGTCCGGAGGTGCCCAGTGCTCCTTATTTTCCAGGAGATGTGGCGCATATATCGAAGGATAAAGTTAATATAAAAAAGCAGAATTCGGATTTTGTGCGTGTTCTTGAAAACGATAGTCATAAAATTTTCTTCAAGCCCGGTTATGAGGTGCCTGTAATAAAGACGCAGACAACAGATCCTATTCAATATGAAAAAGAAATGAAGGTAGTGGAAGACTTCATTGAAAGCGGCTTCATGGAGAGGATTTTGAAAAGTGAGCTGTTGAGCGGTTGGCAACATTGGCAAATCGTATATCAATTGGAAGTATTTGGTCGGGAAGGCTCGCAAATATGGGTGATCGATTTTGCCAAACCTGGAAAGCCAGAACTTCATAAAGGCGACATCGGCAAGATAAATATTTATGAAGGTATTTCTTCATCAGAATTATGCGCTCTTATAGAAGGAAACACTTCTTGGGATTATGTAACCTTATGTGGCAATTACCGGACGTTCAATAATATGTACCGAATTACCGAAGGTGGATTCGAGCTTCCCCCAAAAGATAAGTCGAACTATGCTTTAGAGCCTTTGATGGATATTTTTCCGTGGGATAAAGACATGGATAAAAGGAAGTTCATGCGAGATGTCCAACGATGGAAAGGGAAGAGCTTTTAAGAACTCCGCCATTAAGACTCTTATAGGCAGATCAAATCGCCAATTGCAGTGTTTACTTGTCTACTCTGTCTTTTCTTCGCAACGGAAATCAGTTTCAGAAGTCCAATGGATCTTCAGGTAGTGAGGAACTTTTGTTTCGCGGTCGATTTCCGCTGACTGTATCTGGGCAGGGGTCAGGTTGACGGAGTAGCGCAAGATAGCCTTTCTGAGGTTGGCCCATTGTAAATCGGTATCCTGCAACCAAGTTGAAGACAGGTAAGCTTCTCTGAGATTGGCTTCAGTGAACAAGGTCTTGCGAAGATCGGCTCTGAAGAGGTTTACTTTTTCAAGATTAGATTTTCGAAAATCGGCTTTTCTTAGATCGGTTTCACTGAAATCGATACCGCGAAGATCGAAGTTGCTGAAATCAACTTTTCTCAGCGTTGCTTTCTTGAAAGAGCATCCGTCTAAATCTGCGCCATGGAACTTCGCTGCGGAACAATCGGTTTCGTTAAGGTTGGCACCTCGCAAATCCGAACCGGAGAAGAAGGTTTTGGTGAGATCTGCACCCTGAAAATTAGTGCCGTTGAGTAAAGCCATATGGAAGTTAGCTCTTCGTAGGTTAGCATTCTTCAGGTTAATACCATTGAAATCGACACGATCCAGATCGGGTTCGACTTTTGGATAGCTTTCTCTCCAGATGTTCCACCTAGCTATTGAACTCTTGAGTAGAGTTATATGTTCTCGGTTTGCCACGTTATTTTAATTTTCTATTTTTAAGAGTACTGTTTCAATGGACTCAAAACTACTTACGCTGATTATTTCATTTCATTTTACAACCATTTGGCTTTATTTGTAATAATGTGTTTTAGAAAATAGGGGATTTTACCACGAGGACGAAAGGTTAGCTCAGATGGGAAAGGGTAAGTCTGGCAATCCGCACGTACAGCCAAACGGATCATTTAAATAGGTTTAACTCTGGATGAAGTAAAAACCCTGCATGAAGCCAAGCAATTATTGTATTACAAAAAGATATAATGATTTTATGACTGTAAAAACTTACTTAAATACCTAAAAAAACACTCGATAACCTATAAATAAAATAAGAATTTATCCTATATAAATATTAAGTATAATTCCGAACTCGTAAAGTGATATGGTTATACAATAAAAACAATTAAATTACCGAGACTGAACAACAAACAGTGAGGTTTTTTTAAAATGATTCAAATCACATATATAAGTTCATCAGTAGGGCCAATCAACCAAAATGGCTTGGAGGATATCCTTGTGAAAAGCCGTAAGAATAATAATGAGGTTGGCATTACAGGAATGCTTATCTACCATAATGATACTTTTCTCCAAGTGCTTGAAGGCGATGAGGAAAAGGTCGATACACTTATGTCCAAAATAAAGAAAGATGGTCGACATACCGATTGCAGAATAGTTTCTAAAAAGAAAATTCAACAAAGAGAATATGGTGACTGGAATATGGGATTTAAGCTGCTTTCAGAAAAAGATTTTCGGACGACAAAAACAATCGAAGGTTTCAATCAAGATAATTTTAACGCCACCTTTCTTTCAAATAATGCAAATATTGTTGATTCTCTAATGGAACATTATCGAAAGGACCGTGCCGAAAGCATCAAACATGAAGAATTATCTCTCCACCACGATGACCGCCTTATCGTTTTTCTTCACCGAACAATTAGAGCAGCTGTCAGGACACTCTCCGTTCTTATGATGATTGTAATTCTTTGGGGAGTTATTGATGTTTTAAATTCAATTTATTTAAATCTACTCTCCCCTGCGGTTTCGACATTGACGGTGAATCACATCGTAACTACTTTCGGCTCATTTTTAGCCGTTTTAATCGCCATTGAGATATTTATTAACATCACCCTATATATTCGAAAGGATATAATTCATATCAAACTCGTCATAGCGACAGCATTAATGGCCATAGCCCGAAAGGTTATTATATTCGACTTCGAAGACATTACCCCAGCTTACATTTACGCGACAGCCTCCGTTATTTTAGCCCTAGGAATCACGTACTGGTTGATAGAGCGGAATACGAAAGAAAAAGTAGATGGAATTTTTTAAAACTAACCGGCTGCTAAAAAACTCTAAACGATACACAACCTTGTTCTCACAAGTCGTTTTCTCAACCGACTCTTAGCTCTAAAGAGAATTCAAGTAAATGGATTAAGCTAGCTTATAGACTCTGATTAAATCATTCTGGATAAAATGGGTGAGTTCTAAGAGAGTATTAAATTGCGATTATTATAGGAGAAGATTACATTTCTTTTTTAACTTCTAATATTAGCGTATACTTTTTTAAATTCATTTTAGGTGAGTTTTTTTTAGAAGATTCTTAGTGCTGATAGATATTGTGAACAATTAATGAGTGTTTTATATGAAGTGGTTTTCGTACGACATGTCAAATTTGAGAGGTGATCTTTTTGGAGGCCTCACAGCTGGAGTTGTAGCACTTCCCCTGGCTTTGGCTCTTGGGGTGCAATCAGGGATGGGTGCCATTGCAGGTCTTTATGGCGCGATTGGTTTGGGTGTTTTTGCGGCGATTTTTGGTGGTACTCGTGTGCAAATCAGCGGCCCTACTGGCCCAATGACGGTGGTGTCGAGCCTCGTCGTTCTCAACGTGATCGAGAATACTGGAAGCCTGGAAAAAGGGTTTGGTCTCATCATTACGGTTTTCTTTCTTGCCGGAGCCATGCTAGTGGGCTTTGGTCTTTTAAAGGTAGGTTCCTATATTAAATACATTCCCTACCCGGTGGTATCTGGTTTTATGACCGGAATTGGAGTGATTATTATAGTATTCCAATTCTTCCCCACTCTGGGTCATTCCTCACCTTCAACCATCATGGGTATTTTGCAGGGTTTGCCTGAAGCTTTTATGAGTTTGAATTTGGATGCATTGATTCTCACAGGTTCAACCCTTGCTATCATCTATACGTTTCCCAAAATAACCAAACTAATTCCAAGTCCCTTGGTGGCTTTGTTATTGATTTCGGGGATTAATGCATGGGTCAATCTAAAAGTTCCGTTGATTGGGGACATCCCCAGTGGGTTCCCAGATTTTAGATTGTTCGAGTGCACATTGACTGGGATGGAGTTCGGCCTTGTAATTAAATTGGCACTTACACTGGCCCTGTTGGGAGCCATCGACTCTCTACTGACTTCTATTGTTGCGGATAATATTACCAAAACCAAACATAACAGTAATCAGGAATTGATCGGGCAGGGAATAGGGAATATGTTTGCCGCCAGTATTGGGGGACTTCCAGGTGCGGGGGCAACCATGCGCACGCTGGTGAACATCAAGTCGGGTGGCCGGTCTCGGCTTTCCGGGGTCGTACACGGAATTGTTCTTTTGACCATCTTGATGGGCTTAGGTGTCTATGCAGCTCAAATTCCTCTGGCGGTACTGGCGGGTATTTTGATATCGGTAGGCGTCGGGATTATCGACTACAAAGGGATTCGTCATATCCGCTATATTCCTAGGGCAGATGCGGTTGTGATGATTATCGTTCTCAGTCTAACTGTTTTTGTGGACTTGATTCAAGCGGTTGCCGCAGGAATGATTATGGCTTCCGTACTCTTTATGAAGCAGATGAGTGATCAGGTTACTAGCGAAGTAAAAATTTCTTCATTACGGACCTCTGGAAAGGAACTTCCGTGGGATGATGAAAAGATTCCAGGTTATATCGCAGACAAAATTTATGTGAAGCATCTGGATGGTCCGCTGTTTTTTGGATTCGCTCCAGCATTTCAGGAGTTAGCTAAGACCTTGCCAGATATTAGAGTCGTGATTTTTGATATGGAAAAGGTTCCACTTATTGATCAGACAGGCCTTTATGCAATGGAAGAAGTCATTATGGCATTGGAGGTCAGGGGGATTGCTGTAATCATGACAGGTCTCCGAGAACAACCCAAACTAATGCTGAGACGAATCAATTTAATTCCTGGGTTGATCCCTGAACAATGTCTTTTCCCGACCTTTGCGAAATGCATAGAATGGTTGGATGAGGAACTATCGGGTCTAGAAAAAGCGGATATGCATCAATTTTTTGATGATTTGAATGACCGAGAAAAATTGAAGCTATTGCTCATGTGCAGAATTTAAGGTTTGTTGAGGTAATTATTGATACTTTATATATAAATCACTCCTCCATTATTTCACTACTTTGGAGAAGTAGATTGAAGGTTAGATTCGGTTATTTTTAGACCGGATAATTCACAGGAGTTGAGATGTTTAATTTTAAAAATATGACGATAGGAAAAAAAATAGGCCTGGGTTATGGGGTCATCACCTTTATATTAATGGGAGTGGTGCTGGCCACTATTCAGCAAGTGAAAACCATGGAGACTATCACGAAGAGGGTAATTGAACTGCGGACTCCAACAGCTCACGCCAGCCTTATGATGTTGAATGGTATCAACCATTCGTTGGCTTCTCTGCGAGGTTGGATTATTTTGGGAGACCCAAAGTTTCAGACGGAACGAGCCCTTGCTTGGGCAGAGCAAATCAATCCCTCCCTGAAACAAATGCATAGACTTGCTGCCGACTGGACAGATATGGAGAATATAATCCGGTTGAAATCTGTTGAAAAGGAAATCGATGCTTTTAAGGCGACTCAACAGAAGATCGAAGATATAGCGCGAACTCCGGAAAACTCTCCTGCCCAGAAAATTCTATTTGATAAAGCTGAGCCTTTGGAAAAAGATATCGTGACTATAGTCTCTAAGATGATCAAGCTGGAAATGAAAAATAAAATAACTTCCAAAAATAAACAACTGATAGGAATTTTAGCCAATATAGAAACTACAACCAGTCTGTCTTTGGAAAGAGCCGATGAGTTCTTATTGTCTGGTAAGGCAGAATTCAAAAAGGAATCTCAGGAGAACTGGAAAAAAAATGTCGAACATATGATGACATTGCAGGAGAATAAAAAAACCTTGAATCGTGAGCAGTCGAAGAATTTTGAAAAGCTTCAAAGAGGACTCAATCAATTTGGTCCTTTACTGGAAGATATTATTCGCATCCGATCTGGAGAAGAGTGGAACATAGCTAACTATTGGGTAAAAACTCAGGCCACTCTCGTAGCATTTCGTATCAAGGAACTCTTGAATGATATGTCGGCAAATCAGGAAAAATTGTTAGAGAATGATGTTGATGAAATTTCTAGCAGAACTCATTTTCTGATCGTTCTTTTGGTAGGATTATTTTTTGCGGCAGCATTGATTAGTGGTGTGTTGGCCGCAAGTATCACTCGCTCAATCAGCGAGCCAATTCTGGATGCCAGTAAATTGGCTAATGAGTTGGTACATGGAAATTTCAGAAAAAAACGATTGCCGATTCAGTCAAAAAATGAATTGGGAACTTTGAGTCAAAGTTTTAACGAACTTTTGGACAAGTTGCAGGAAAAGAATAAAAATTCAAAAGACTGACTTATTTTGAAAATAAAAAAACTGTGTGAGTCTCGCGATCGTGAGGGGGTAGAGTAAACTAGCTATCCACGTGGCCTATGAAAAAGGGATTGTGCTCTTTCTCTTGCCCCACTGTAGTGGCTGGCCCGTGACCTGGATAAATGCCAGTGGCATCTGGCAAACGTAATACCTTTTGTGTGATGGAATTAAACAGGTCTTGCCAAGAAGAATTGGCGCGTCCCATAGACCCAGCGAAGATCACGTCTCCTGAAAGCAATGTTTTATTTATTAGATAAGAAATGCCACCCGCTGTATGGCCAGGTGTCTCTATACATAATATCCGCAAATTACCAAGCGTCAATTCATCCCCATCCTTTACAATTTTAAAATTACGACTTCCTTTGGGTTTGGGTTCATTATGGTCTATGTAGGTAGGGCAATGAAAGGCATCACTAAGTTCTCCCAAGCCGCCTGCGTGATCTGGGTGAGCATGAGTTAATAGAATCATGTTGGGACGAACGCCCATCTCGTGGGCTTTATTGATGATCGTTTTTGGATTTGCTCCTGTATCCACCACCGCGGTTTCTCCTGTTGCTTTGCAACGTAACAGGTAACAATTTACAGGATACTCCCCCATAAACACACTTAGACAAACCAAATCAAAATCTGGATCAACGGCGGGTTCTTTCGGCTCCCATCGCTCTTGGGCGCTATCAATTAGGGTAGGGCCATCTAGATCTAGCGCCTTCGCAAGCTTTAATACAACTGAATCCTCCGGTGTCAATTGGTAGTTTTCTATCCGCTGAATGTCGTCTTTCGGGAGGTCCGTTGCCCGAACAAGGTCGTCCTGCGACCATGTTTTTCCATCCCGGGCTTTTTGTAAAATATCCCCCAATTCATCTTCGAGCGGCATTGTGTTCTTCTCCAAAATGGTACGTTAATAAATATAAATTGCTTTAAACTCTATTTCATTCGTCCCTTAAATATCAATTCTGCCACACCCGACTTGTCCAGTTCGCCCTTGCCCACTTCAATGATACGCTGATATTGGTTGAAAGTGGCTTGCGCCAGCGGCAATTGTAACCCCGTGGACTGTGCCATGTTGAGAGCGATTCCAGAATCCTTTGCGGCGTGAGCGGCAGAGAAATAACATTCATGATCTCGGTTTTGCATATCTTCGCCATCTGTTTCAAGAACGCGCGATGCCGCACCTGTTTGGCCAAAGACCTCGCGAAGCATTGTCAGGTCGAGCCCGAGCGCGTCTCCCAATCCCAACCCTTCTGCCAATGCGGCGGTGTTGCAGTTCATGACCATATTGACGAGCGCTTTCACCCTTGCGGCATGACCGGCAAGGCCGATATAGAGAAGCTTTGAACTCAGTGCTTCAAGTAATGGACCAGCTTTTTCAAAAACTGATTTTTTGCCTCCACACATTAGGTAGAGAGTTCCCTCTCGCGCCTGTGTGATGCTGCTCGCCATAAGAGCTTCGAGATTGGTTCCCCCTTTTGCTTCGACGAGAGCTTCCGCCTTGATGTGTGTTTCGGGGTCGACTGTGGCAAAGTTTATAAATAATCGGTTCTTCGCGTGGGTAAGTAAACTTGAAGGGCTGGTTTCAGAGAAGATATCATCCATCGCCGCGTCATCCGTCACGACCGTCAGTACGATATCGCTTATTTCAGCAACGCGGGCAGGGGAAGCAGCCGCCTCGCAGGACAGTTCCTTTGCTAAAGATTCCCCCACTGGAACATGATGATCCTGAATCGCAGTAATATTATAACCTTTATCCTTGAGACACCGGGCCATATTGGCCCCCATTCGCCCAACCCCAACAAAACCGATACGACTTATCATGATTTAAAATTTCTTTTACTGAATAAGTGGATTTAAAAGACCTTTTCTATTTATACCAGATTTTGGTTTTAGTATAAGAATATAAACATAGAGACTTTGCATTTTTGCTTAGGTTGATTGTGGTAGGAAAATTTATATATAATAGAAATGTTGAGTTCTTAATTTTATTGAATAGAAAAAGGAGCCCGCATTGTTCGTAGAAAGAAATAATCAGTTTTCAGTGGTATGTAATGCCCGAGTAGCCGACAACTGTTCTGAGAACGGGGGATGGTGTGACAGTGAGGAAGAAGCGCAGGACTGGGTAGAAGATGAATGCTGGATATTTTCAGGAGAAGGCTGGTTCTGCATTGAATGCAACTCCCACTATATGAGAAACCTTTCCCAAACCCGACGCGACAAAGGCTTGGATAAGCTCCTGCCCGACGGATGGGACGATGATCTGGAAGTTGGCATCAACACCGTAAGATAAACACCAGCCGTCCGTTTAGAAGATTCCCAGCCAACGGCTCTGCTTCTTTATAGTAACAAAACCAATTCCCAAGCTGGGGGTTGAGATATATAGGTGAACTGTGTGGGGGCTTACTAGTATCGATTGACCCAGCCACCCAATTCTTGGATGTTGATTGGTTTTGCTTTTAGAAAGGGTTTCCATCCCGCAGTTTCTGCTTCTTCATAGGAACAAAACCAGGTTTCACCCTGTTTGGGATTCACGACTGTGGCGTCATACATCTGTTGCCCTATAATGTGATATATCTTATCTCCATCGTTGTCGACGTCGCCTTTAATATCGCAGGGCAATTCGACATCTCTTCCCACCGTCCAGATCTTTATTCCTAAACGTCTTTTTTCAACAACTTCTCGTAGCTTGAAAAGGTGCTTTTCGTCTGCGGAGTTTTGGAGAATGATTACAACGCCAGGGGCTTTTCCTGTGCTCAGAGATTGGTGCCTTGATTTCTTCATGGCTTGAACCCATTTTTCGGCAAAATCAAACTCAATGGAATAGTTATTTGTCAGGCAATCGACTGTAGAACTCTCCTGAGTTTTATAATCAATTTCCCCATTATGTTTGGCACACCATTCCTTTTGGTAAGTGGCTTTATGCTTTAACTCTTTTGCATATACTGGTTGTGTTAGGAAGATAAGTATGAATATTGTGATAAATAGTTTCATGAGAAATAAATTAAATTGTGAAGGAAAAAATGTTAAGAGAGGAACAAAAATATCCAACATTTTTTACTTTGGTTAATAATTATATTCTTTAGAATATATTGTCGATGCTTTTTACTAGTTGCATTGTGTAAGTGGCGTGGAATTGAAAAATTTTCGACTAGCTAATTCAGCCTCGCCAGCCAGTTTAAGTAAAGCCGCTAGACCTATTTCAAATTCCTCAGGTGAATAATCACTACTGGTCAAAGTAACATGTCCCAATTTACGTCCTGGTCTTTTTGTCTTGCCATAAAAATGCAAAGAAGCACCTGGGATATTTCGGATTCCTGATTCCTCTGGCAAACGACCAACCAAATTGACCATTGCCGTAGTTTGCGTCGATGAGGTTCTACCCAAAGGAAGTCCACAAATGGCTCGCAGATGATTCTCGAATTGCGAAGTTTCTGTAGCTTCGATTGTCCAATGACCGCTGTTATGAACGCGAGGCGCTAACTCATTTGCGAATAGTTGATCTCCAACTTGAAAAAGTTCTAGCGTCATCACACCTACGTAACCTAGGTTATCCATAATCTTTCTAATTTTCGCTTCGGCGGCGACTTGCATTGCATCATTTTGTCGACTGATCGATAGTCGTAGTATCCCATCGCGATGATGGTTCTCGCTCACTGGATAGAAAACCATATCCCCTTTTTGATTGCGAGCCGCAATGATTGAAATTTCTCGTCTAAATTTTACCATGGATTCAACGATGCATGTGACTTCTCCAATTTCTTTCCATATAGCAGAAAGGTCACTTCCTTTAAGTAATAAAGCTTGGCCTTTGCCATCGTAACCTTGAGTGCGAGTCTTGAGAATAGCTGGAGGATTAATGTCTTCTAGGGCATTTATCAGCATTTCTAGGCTATCAACTGGAGTAAATTTTGCTGTAGGAATTCCCAGAGTATGAAACAGAAGTTTCTCAGGTAGACGATCTCTGGCCACAGACAAAACCGAAGATGCTGGATGAAGAGGAATTTGTTGCTGGAGCGACTCCACCAAGGGTAGTGGTATATTTTCAAATTCGTAAGTAACGACATCGGCCCATTTGGCAAGGTGTTCCTGTGCCAGTTTGTCATCATAAGGGGCGCATAGATGCTCTCCATAGGGTGCAGCGCATGCGTGACTATCGGGACAAAGAAACATAAATTTTAGTCCAAGCGAACTACCAGCTTGAGCCATCATGCGAGCAAGTTGACCGCCACCGAGCACACCAATATTCATCAATCAGCCTCACTGGGGTCAGGGTTTGCCAAAACGGTATCGGTTTGTTTTTTGCGATAGTTCTTTAACGCTGTTTTAATTTGCGGGTATTTATTACCGAGAATACTTGCTGCCAACAACGCCGCATTGGCGGCTCCTGCCTTACCGATGGCCAGAGTTCCAACGGGAATTCCTGTAGGCATTTGAACGATTGATAGCAACGAGTCCATTCCATTAAGGGTTTTGGATTGTACGGGAACGCCCAATACGGGCAGGGAAGTTTTAGCCGCAGTCATTCCTGGTAAATGCGCCGACCCTCCAGCTCCGGCGATAATTACTTCGATACCTCGTTGTTCGGCATTTTCAGCATATTGAAATAGCTTATCGGGCGTGCGATGCGCGGATACAACCTCTACTGTATGGGGTACATCGAGTAGCTTTAAAATATCAACTGCATGACGCATGGTTTCCCAATCGGATTTAGAACCCATAATAATACCTATGAGCTCATGGCTTTCATTATTCATTGAATCGAATATCTCCTAACCATATGCATAAAAATTAATCTTTATATAACTTGAGTAAACAGTAAAAATAAGCTTATCTGACTAAGTATATAGTTTTTTTTAAATGCGACTATCAGCCCCATAAGAATGAAGCTGATAGTCGTTTATTTCTGGGAACCTCTATTTCCAGAAAGGAGACTAATTCAAGCTGTCCAATATTGAATTGAAAGTTGCACTACGACGCATGGCCTTTGCGACTTTTGCCGGATCGGTACGGAAATAGCCTCCGATATCCATGGCTTGGCCGTTAGTTGCATTCAATTCACCAATAATGGCATCCAATTTGGCTTCAAGTTGTTCAGCGACCGGAGCAAATTTTGCTTTAAGGTCTGCATCGTCACCTTGCGCTGCCAATTCTTTTGCCCAGTAAAGTGCTTCGTAAACA
>CALJGH010000056.1 GCA_938073925.1 uncultured Nitrospinaceae bacterium | reverse complement strand
TGAATAACAATTGAGGATTGGAGAATTATGAGTAGAAATTTTTTAGGTGCAGAAAAAGTCGCTATACTATTGATGAATGTTGGAGAAGAAAAAGCCGCTCAGGTTCTAGCAAATATGGATGAGCAGGAAATTCAAACCATCAGTAATCACATGTCATCCCTAGGCAATATTGACCGTAAGGTAATGGACTCGGTCAATAAAGATTTTTATAACCTATTGGAATCGGGGACAGCTGGGCTGGAAAACTCTGGAATGGATTTCCTTAAGTCTGCCTGGCATAAGGCATTGGAACCTGACAAGGTAACAGAAATATTAGACAATATAACTTTGCCGGGTAAGGAAATAAGTGGTGGACTGGAAAAGATTCGCCTTCTTGAACCTGAGGTTATCGGCAATTTCATTAAAAATGAGCATCCACAAACGGCGGCTATCATATTAGCGCATCTCGAACCGGACGTGGCCAGCCAGGCTGTAAAAAAAATACCTGGGAATAAACGCATGGAAATTGTCCACCGATTGGCTACTCTGGAAAAAGTCTCTCCAAAGGTGCTAAAAGAACTGGATGATGCGCTCCAAGCGGAGTTTCAATATTCTGGAAACATTTCTGGAAATAAATTGGGCGGAAAAACAGTTGCAGCCAGATTGATGGGGGCTATGGATAGAGCAACGGAATCTACGATCCTCTCTTCCATGGAAGAGATCGATTCCAATATGGCAAATGAAATTCGCAAGCTGAGATTTACATTTGAGGACCTAGGGAGAGTTGAGGATGAAGGCATTCGACTTGTTTTAAAAGATGTCAGCAGTGAAGATCTTGTAGTTGCTCTTAAGACTGCATCTGAGGAATTAAAAATAAAAATATTTACCAATATGTCTGATCGTGCTGCAAGTATGTTGCAGGAGGAACTGGATTTACTTGGCCCAACTAAAATAAGTACGGTAGAAAAAGCACAAAATAAAATTATTTCCATCTGCAAACATCTTGAAGATTCTGGAGCTATTGCGATGGATAGAGGAGAAGCCCTTGTCTGATCTACGCGAACAGTTTATAGCCAGTGACCTGCAGCCAACAAAAGCAAAGAAAACCGTTGCTGTTTCAAAAGAGCGTTCCTTTCAATTCAATGAATTGGAGATCCAAAACTCGTCCATTCGCCGGGGTTTTGCATACGATTCCGAAAATGCTCGAAACTTCGATCAGGGAAATGTAGATAAAGCAAAAGTAGGTGTGACGCAACTGCTTAAAGATGCTATGGACAAAGCGAAAAAACAGGTCGGTGAGCTCAAAGAAAATTCAAGAAAACAGGGATACGATACAGGATACGAACTAGGCTTTAACAAAGGAAAAGAAGACGCCAAAGAAGAATTCAGCCCTGTTTTAGAAACCACCCAGCAATTGGTTCAAGAATTATCAATATTTCGAAAGGAAATGTATGACAAGGTTGAAAGGGAAATGATTGAAATGGTCATCAACCTTACCAAGAAAGTCATTCACTTTGAATTTTCTATACGCGAGGATGCCGTTCAGGGTATGATTCGGCTGGCGGTTCAGTCTGTTTTAGATCGTGAGTCCATGGTTATAAAAATTCATCCCACCGACAAGGAATATGCTGAAAACTTTCGACCTGAATTACACGATATGTTCAGTGAAATAAAAAATATCACCTTTGTCGAACATTCGAGAATCGCACGTGGCGGTTGTATTGTCGAAACTAATTTTGGTGTGATAGATGCGCGAATAGAAAAACTGGAAGAGCAGATTGATCAGATTCTTAACCTTGCCCCGGCCCAACCGGAAAATTTGGTTTCAGCCTCCGAGGCTTCGGTTATTGAAGAACCTACACTTGAAGAAACGCAGATCCAGGATGTTCAGCAATCACCGGAAGATAAATCAGATAGCAACGACACAGACTCTAAAGATAGCCAGATTTAAAAAAAATGAAATCAACTATTGATTTAAAAAAATATACTACATTCATAGAGAAAGTAGATTTCGTTAAAAAAACCGGGCGAGTCAATTGCATTATTGGTCTAGTTCTCGAAGGAGACGGCCCAGCTGTTTCGGTTGGAAGTATCTGTACCATTTATCCTAGTAACCGACGGCCTATTCAGGCTCAGGTTGTAGGATTTCGAGATAAAAAAACTTTACTTATGCCACTAGGAGATATAATTGGCATCGAACCCGGTAGCGTTATCGAAGCGGTAGAGGAATACCCTACTTTTAAAGTAGGTGATGCTCTTATTGGCAGAATCATTGATGGCAATGGACTGCCTATTGATGGCAAAGGTCCAATACCTGCCACCACAGAATACCCCTTGATGGGTTCGCCGATCAATCCACTGGAAAGAAAAAGACTGAAGGAGCCTCTGGATGTAGGAATAAAATCTATAAACGGTCTACTTTCTTTTGCCAAAGGCCAGAGAGTAGGAATTCTAGCAGGAACTGGCGTAGGAAAATCTGTTTTAATGGGAATGATCGCTCGAAATACTAGTGCTGACATAAATGTAATCGCATTGATCGGAGAAAGAGGAAGAGAAGTAAAGGAGTTCATTGATGAGAACCTTGGCGAAAAAGGACTGGAACGTTCCATTATAATTGCTGCAGCTTCGGACCAGCCACCACTAGTAAGGTTGCGCGGAGCATTCATTGCAACTACCATTGCAGAATATTTCAGGGATCAAGGCCAGGATGTAATGTTGATGATGGATTCTGTTACTCGCTTCGCTCTGGCCCAAAGAGAAATTGGCCTTTCAGTAGGGGAACCGCCAACCACCCGCGGTTTTACACCTTCGGTTTTTTCTATGCTACCAAAACTCTTGGAACGAGCCGGAACTTCATCAAGCGAAGGATCTATTACCGGACTCTATACTGTTCTAGTCGAAGGGGATGATTTGAGTGAGCCAATTTCCGATGCGGTTCGCGCTATACTAGATGGGCATATTGTTCTGACTAGAGAATTAGCAGCGCACAATCACTATCCCGCTATAGACATACTCAATAGTGTAAGTCGTTTAATGATTGATGTGGTGACAAAAGAGCATCAAGAATTTTCCATGAAATTTAAGGACTTTCTAGCTACCTATAAATCGGCAGAAGACCTAATCAATATTGGCGCATACACTAAAGGCAGTAATCCTAAAATAGACATGGCTATCCAAAAATATGATCAAATGATTCCTTATCTTAGGCAAGGGATGTTTGAGAATTATGATTGGCGGGCGAGCCTGGATGAGTTAAAAAGAATTATGGAGGCCTAAAATTGAGTTTTCGATTTGAAACTATTCTCAGACTTAACAAAAACAAAGAAGATCTACTGCAAAGAGATATGGGTCTGATCAATGCCATGATCCAAAAGCAGAAGGACAGTCAACACTTTATGCGTGAACTTACCAATAATAAAAAGGATGAGTTAAACCAGAAAAAACGACAAGACCTTGATGTCAACACAATGATTCTTTATGATAACTTTTTTCATGGAACTCAAGCCCATAAAACCAGACAGGATACAATCATTTCGGAAATCACCCTCAAGCTTGAATCGAAACGCAAAGAAGTGGTCGAATCAATGCGCAAAAGGAAAACTCTAGAAGTATTGAAGGAACGCAATATTTTGAATGAAAAAAAACTCAGAGAAAAAAAGGACATTGCTATTCAAGATGAAAATGCCTCAAATTTATGGGGAAGAAAAATGAATTCAATATGAAAAACAAAATCTTTTTCATTTTTATAGCAACAGCCATTGTTTTTCTTGTTGGGAAAGCCTTCGATCTTCAGCCGTCCGATATAGCTTACGCTCAGGTCGAAATGCTTGACGGAAAAACAGAAGACAAACGAAACACTACAGATGAACCAATATTAGAAGAAGAAAAAAAGGTTGAACTTCCTACCAAGATGCCCACTGTAAACCCTGAAACATTTCGAATGTTTGAAACTATTGAAAAGAAAAATCGCGAACTGAAACGTCGAGAAGAAGAATTGCGCATAAAGGAACTCAGGATAAAAGCCATTGAGACCAAGGTTAGCAAAGATCTCGAAAAAATTGAAAAGGGTATTTCAGAGTCAAAACAGCAACTTGGAATTCAGGATGAGAAAACAAAGGAAAATGTGGAAGCCTTGGTCAAAGTTTACTCCAGTATGAAACCTGAAGAGGCCGCCAACCTTATTGAAGCAATTGATGATGATCTAGCCCTCCGAATCGTAGCAGGAATGAAAAGCAAGATCGCAGGCAAGGTGCTCAGCAAACTAGATGTAAAAGTCGCCAAACGAATTAGTGAAACTCTTGCGGGAAAAAAATTGAAAAGCAATAAAATGGAAGACAACAAAATGATGAAAAACGAAGATAAAAAATAAAGTGAGGCAGAATTAATCTTTAATAGAATCAGCTTCTTCCGCGGCATCTGGATGCGTCATTCCAAAAGAAATAATCATTTTCAAACCTTCTTCAACAGACATTGTAAGTGGCTGGGTTTCCTTTTCTGGCAACATGAAAAGAAACCCTGTGGTCGGATTAGGCGAAGTTGGCACAAAAACATTCAGCATTTTTTCGCCACCAGTGATTCCCCCTGGAGTATCGCAACAAACAATTCCCAAAGTTTTCAAGGGTTCTCGTGGATAAGTAATAAGAACCATCTTCTCGAAGGTGGATTTATCTGTCAAAGAAACTGTGTCGACTACTTTTTTGATGCTAGTGTATATAACCCGGACAACTGGGATTTTATGGAGAACCTTCTCTCCCAAAGCAACTACTTTTTTCCCGATAAAATTGGTTCCTACGAACCCCACCGCAAAAATAAAAATAGCCAGAAATAAAAACCCCATACCCGGGATATGCCAATCATCCATCAGCCTGAGATTCTGAGGCCCCAAAATTCCCACGATGACAGGCTCCATCGCCTTATCAACACGGGTAATGACAAAGGACAATATCATGTACGTCAAGGCGGCAGGAACAGTAACCAGAAGTCCCGCAATTAAATTTTTCTTTAGTGCTTTTTTAAACATCGCTCTCACCCAAGGTTACAATTTGTTCGAACCCTGGTGCCTATCTGAATGATTTTATATGTTCTTTAACTTCCTGAACCAGTGAAGGGTGGCTGGATGATCCAAGTTTTGCAAATTCCTGATAAAAATGAATGGCTGACTTGTTGTTGCCAATTTCTTCGTATAAAACCGCCATGTTGTAATGAGTCCCCGCATGGTTCGCGCCCAATTTCAAGGCCTGATTCAATATAGCTTTGGCCTTTTCCAATTGCCCCAGCTTTTTAAAAACCACAGCAAGATTATTTAATGCCTCCAGATTTTGAGGATCTATCTTTATGGCTTTCTGGTAATTTCGAATGGCACTGGAAAACTCTTTTTTATTATAGTATACCATGTAAAAGAATCGACCTATTGGAACCCTCGCCAGAGAGCTAGTTGAGGCGAAGGGCTGGTTGTTTCGTTGCTGTTTTTGAGGATTTTTTGGTTTTTCGTACAGCTGGTTTTTTCTTTTTCATTTTTAACTTTTTATCGAAGGAATGCTGGATCACATCATCCATTGTAGTAGCGGGGAAAAACTGGATGCTTTTTCTTATATTCG
>CALJGH010000055.1 GCA_938073925.1 uncultured Nitrospinaceae bacterium | reverse complement strand
CTTTTGCGCTACTTCATGCGAAAGTCCAGGCACTCCTTCGTATTGAAAATCTTCTGGAATGCGGTAATGCTCTAATTTTTTCTGTTTTTCCACCAGTTGATTCTGGCGAGCTATGAACCCTTCATACTTGACACGAATCTCTACCTGCTCGCCGACCAATTGCGGAACCTCTTCGCCTTCGAATGCACGAAGCAACCCATCATGCGTCACTTCGGGTCGCCGCAATAAAACATTCAAGGTCGTTGCGTTGCGCAATTCATTAATACCCAGTTTGGACAATCGCTTTAGCGTATCTAGATTAGGCACTATCGTTGTTGACTCCAGTCTTTGTATTTCACGGTCCACTGCATTGTATTTTTCCATACAGTGGCTATAAAGATTTTCGTTTATCAGGCCGAGCTCATGTCCTTTTCCCATCAACCTTTGATCTGCGTTGTCTTGTCTTAGGATCAACCGATACTCTGCTCTTGAAGTAAACATGCGATAAGGTTCTTGCGTGCCTTTGGTAACAAGATCATCAATGAGCACACCAATATAACTATCCATCCTTGTCAGCAGAAACGGTTTGCGTTTTTTCGATTTGAGTGCGGCGTTGATACCTGCCATTAAGCCTTGGCACGCGGCCTCTTCATAGCCAGAGGTTCCGTTAATTTGCCCCGCGTGAAATAATCCGCTCACTCGTTTTGTCTCGAGAGAAGGAGTTAGCTGTGTCGGTGGAACAAAATCGTATTCCACTGCGTAACCGGGAAGAACAATCTCAGCATTTTCTAATCCTGGAATCGTATGAACTAGTTGTCGCTGTACCTCTTCATCCATGCTGGTGGAAATACCGTTCGGATAAATCCAGTCTGTATCCAGACCTTCCGGCTCGAGGAAAATATTATGCGAATTTTTATCGGGAAATTTAACCACCTTGTCTTCAATAGAAGGACAGTAGCGTGGGCCCACCCCTTCGATGATTCCGCTGTATAACGGTGACAGGTTCATATTTTTACGAATCACTTCTGCCGTTTTTTCATTCGTTGCGGTGATATAGCAAGGAACCTGTTTGCGATCAATATGAGAAGTAGAAAATGAAAAAGGGCGAGGTATTGAATCCCCATCTTGAACAATGCATCGAGAAAAATCGATGCTATCTCGTTTCAGTCGGGGCGGGGTTCCTGTTTTCAGGCGACCGAGCTCGAATCCTTCAGCGAGAAACGATTGCGATAATTTTGTCGATGGTTTTTCACCCATCCGGCCTGCAGGACGGCTGTTGAGGCCGATATGAATGCGTCCGTTTAAAAAAGTCCCTGTAGTGATGACCACGGTTGGGGATTGCAATTTCATTCCACTGCCAGTACGTATTCCTTTGATCTCAGCATTCTCTATGATCAGTTCGTCGACTTCTTCATAGATAAGTTCTAGATTGTTAGTGTTTTCGAGAACTCGCCGCATGGCATTTTTGTATTGGTGCTTGTCTGCCTGTGCACGGTAGCCATGAACGGCAGGCCCTTTAGAAGAATTTAATAATCGAAATTGGATACCGGTCTCATCGATAACTTTGGCCATTTCGCCTCCGAGAGCATCGATCTCCCGCACGATATGCCCCTTGCCTACTCCGCCAATGGCAGGGTTGCACGGCATAAGCGCAATCTTTTCCGCTTCGAGGGTGACTAACGCCGTGGCGCAACCCATTCTCGCTGAGGCCAAAGCCGCTTCACAACCTGCGTGGCCGCCCCCTATTACTATGACATCGTATCTTTTCATGTTACCTTGCATCAGAATTAAGTCGTTATCTTACAGTAAAACTCCAATTCTTTTAAAGAAATAAAAAGGTGTTTTCATGGATCTTGAAGCGGTCAACAGGGAAGTCAAACGCGAATTTGAAGAGGAGTGGGCCGGCACCAGTGTCGAAAACCTCCTTATCACCAACCAATACCCGCGTGCGAAAGAAGAGTTTACCTGCTTCGAGAAATTTCTCCCTAAAGACGACTTAATTCTTGAAGCAGGATGTGGCCTCGGCCCCAAGCTCATTTACTTCACTCAAAAACACTACTCAATGGTGGGGGTTGATTACGTCTTTTCTGCTCTTGAGCGAGTTCATAAACACAATCCCAATCTGACTCTCGCACAAACGGATGTGCATGCTCTACCTTTTCCCAAGTCATTTTTCGGTGCTTACCTTTCTTACGGTGTGGTCGAACATTTTCCACAAGGACCTCAGCAAGCGATCCTCGAAGCCCATCGAGTTCTTAAACCTGGCGGCCTGATCTTTATGATGGTTCCTGCAGACAATCCTCTCTCACGTTTCGTCTACGATGAACAAAATTTTCTGCATAAGTTAAGAAAGAATGGTCTGATAAGAAAACTCATGGGCAAACCCCCTCTTCAGCCTAAAGATGAAAAGCCGAGCTATTTTAAATTACACGGTAGGGAAGAGATGCGTAACATTCTCGAGGCATCGAAATTTCAGATCATCCACGAACAACCGATGAGCCACAGTTTTAATTTGTATCTCGGGTTCGAATGTTTCCACAAAGATACTAACGGAAGAACCAATAGTCTTGCGGAAGG
This sequence comes from uncultured Nitrospinaceae bacterium, assembly GCA_938073925.1. Lineage (GTDB taxonomy): Bacteria > Nitrospinota > Nitrospinia > Nitrospinales > VA-1 > UBA8687. Next base: position 1,079 of record CALJGH010000055.1, on the reverse strand, counting down.
TCTGGCGGCCCTACTTCGAAAAATTTTCCCCTGGTCAACCTGCAATCACCTGTTGTTCATTGGCAAGAAATAACTCACCTTTTTTTTACACTCATCAGTAACAGTTTTATCTGTAGGGACAAAGAATCATCTGCAGTAGCAGAGCCGATGAGATGCCGGATTGTCGACCGGATCAACCCCATAAAGAAGGTCATTTTGTAAAGGAGCCGCAAAGCACAATTCCAAAAACAGGAATAGTATTTTGAATAAAAATACAGATTGCTTCGATATGCTTCTGTTATTACTTTTTGACGGTGACCATGTTGATGCGTGCTTTTACCGAGTAAATGTTGCACCGACGTTTCTGGGAAAAATAAGATTTTTCTTCCAGCTTTTCTAGCCCTTCGGCAAAAGTCATCTTCTTCGTTATAAAGAAAATAATTTTCATCCAGCAATCCGATTTCGTCAAATAGCTCACGACGAATTACAAAACAGCATCCGGAAATTACTTGTGCTTCCTTTGCAACCATTTTCCCCATTTTCTGCAATTCCAGTGAGGGATCATAAAGACCGAGAATTTTAAGTGCCGCATCCTGCGGTGTATCTTCCCAGAGTCTTGTGGGGCTTTGTTTACCCGAAACATCTATGATGCTAGGACCAAGAATATAAACTTCTGAATGCTCTTGAAAATATTTAAAAACTTTATAGAAACTGTTTTCGATTAATTTGGTATCGGGATTAAGTAGAGCAATTTTTTTGCCTTTCGACTCGCGGATTCCCTGATTGTTGGCGGCAGAAAAACCTCTGTTCAATTCGTTTTGAATCAGCCGGACATCTGGGAATTTATGCAAAACAGAATCGCAAGTGCCATCCCGGGAATCATTGTCCACAACTATAATTTCAAAAGTGATGTCTTCTGTTTTCTCATAAACCGATGCAAGGCAATCTAACAAAATATATTTTGTGTTGAAGCTAACGATGATTATCGTAAGGTCAAGCGGCTCTTCAAATTGCGTCATTTATATTTCATCCAGAACAGACTGATAGATATCTGTCATTTTATGGGCAGCTTGATCCCATGAAAAACGTTCACGTACTCT
>CALJGH010000054.1 GCA_938073925.1 uncultured Nitrospinaceae bacterium | reverse complement strand
ATCGTAACACAGCAGCAGGATCAGTTTTCGGGGGGCAGGCCAGGGGTTCTTCCGGGGTCTTTTTTTTCCAACGCCTCAAGCGAAATTTTTCCTTGATCAGTAGAATCTATTTCCTATTCCTTGGCGGCATACAATAATTGGTTGAATGTTAATGAGCCGTCTAGATTACTCAGAAACTGGACAAGCTTGGGAGAAGAAAGATAGGTTCGGTTGAAGACCGTAATTTCTTTTTGTGAGGTGTAACAAAACAATAGAGCTTGTAAAGTTGCAAGAAAAATGGGGAACAACTTTTGTTCTTTAAAAAAGAGTCGAGTTTTTATTTCAGGCCTTCAGATATTTCAAAAACAAACATAAATGGGTAGGCTAGGTAAACCGACTGCCTTTTCCGGTGAGTTGTTTTTGCGGTAGAGAGACTTCTTTACCCTGACAGCCTTCTACCTGACCAATTAACTGGCAGGAAAGGTCATTATTTTTGCAGATTTCAGTGACGGCCTCCACCTCATTGGTGCCTTCTACAACGAGACAGAATCCTGTTCCCATATTGAAAACCTCAAACATTTCCGCTTCGCTCACCCCACCTCTATCCTGAATCAGATTGAAAATTTCAGGGACTGGCTGCAAGGTATCAATTACAAAACGAATGTTATCGCATTCCACACGGTTGAGATTACAAAATCCACCACTGGTTATATGAACCATTGCTTTAAGGTCAATGCCCGAGTCGAGCATTTCCATAATGGGTTTGACATAAATTCGAGTGGGTTCTAACAATGCTTCTCCTAAAGTCTGCCCGAGAAACTCTTCGTAATCATTGACGCGAGATTTCTGTTCTTCCATGGAATCGCCCAGCAAAACACGTCGGGCCAATGTAAGGCCATTGGAATGAACACCGCTGGATGCCAGCCCAATAATCAGATTGCCAGGTTTGATATCTTTTCCCGTATTGACTTTATCGAGAGAAACGTGACCGATGCAGGCACCGATGAGATCAACACCAGAGATGATCTCCTTAATCTGTGAGATTTCACCACCAGAAATACTTATACTCGATTGTCGTGCACCTTCCGCCAACCCTTGCCCCAACTGGGCAAAAACTTTCGGGTCGGTATGCGAACAACCAATATAGTCGACCATGCTCACCGGACGCGCACCTACACAAATAACATCGTTCACATTCATTGCCACGCAGTCGATGCCAATGGTGTCGTAGCGATTGAGTAACTCGGCAACAATGATCTTTGTCCCGACTCCATCTGTGCCAAAGGCAATGCCTTCGCCGTTACCGAGGTCAATAACGTTGGCAAAATAACCGATATCGGCTGCAAGGGGGTAGCGATCGCTGAACCTACGTGTTGGCAAAACATGTTTTAGCAATCCAGAAAGCGCAGTCTCTGCGCCTGTACTGGAAACACCGCTCTGATCGTATTGAGATTTTTCAGATTCAGTCATAAGTTAGTCTAAGTTATATAAAATTTATTTTTGGCGGGTATCATACCTTGGAGCGGAGCAACAATCAATTAGCATTCCTGAAAATAGAATATCAAGACACTATTTAATCGGTATAGAAACTGCGATTTTTTACAATAGCCGCAAGGCATATTGCCAGATTGACAGCTAAACCTATGATGCCGGAATGGATGCCACTCACGCGGCTCCAATCCAATGCAATCAAAATCAGCGTTATCGTAAGGCCCGCTGCCAAGCCTGTGATTACCGTGCGTGCACTCAACGATCTGCTATGAACACCTAGATAAATGGCAGGCACACATTGAATTAACAATTCAAATTTGATTTTCAATAATTGAATTAGGTTCCCCTCATAAGCTAGTGCCGCCCAAACTAACGGGATCATCAAAATCCATGTTATGCATTTGCCTACACGAGTTAAATGTGCCTGATCAGCGTTGGGGCGAAAGGTTTGTCCGTATAGATCGTGTGTGATCATAGAACTGATACTGAGAAGGGCGGAGTCTGCTGTTGACATCACTGCTGCCAACAACGATGCAAAGATAATCACCACTAACCAGTATCCGAAAGCGGACTGCTGCATGATTTGCAGACACATTTGGGTCAACACTGTCTCAGAAGGGATAGGCCCATTGCTTGAAAATTGCCTTTCTAAATCTGGGAGATGGGCCGCCATAAGTAGACCTATCATCACAGAGACCAGTGCGGTGATCAGTGGCATAAAAGCCATGGTTGCTAAAGAGCGTTTGAGAATTCCAGCGTTTCTAGCCGAATAAACTCTTTGGATCGCTTGCGGATAAATGGCTGCGCCCAAACCTACCAATAGAACAAAACTTATCCAGTTTCGGACTCCATCTCCGTCAGGAGGTTTTATTTTATGCAATGTTTCGGGATTGCTCGCCAGTTTTTCAATCGCATCGGGAATACTTCCAAATTGAGAAAATGCCAGACCCATCAAGATGATGAATCCGACTAACAACATACCGCCTTGAATCGTATCGGTCCAGGCGACGCTTCTCATTCCTCCCAAAGATTCATAGACCAGCATTACCAATGCAAGCCCTACCACACCTGCCCACATGGGTACTCTCCCTTGCGAAATTCCCGCGAACGCGGTTCCCAGTGTTCGCATTTGCGCAAGAGTAAAGTTCGCTAGGGCATATACCATAATCAGCGTTACCATAATTCTTAAAGCCTGACTTTGATAACGATGATAAATAAAATCACCCGGGGTCAGAAACTGATTTTCACGGCTCAAGCGATAAAGTTGTGGAGCGAACAATAAATAACAAACAACGATTGCAGTCATAAAATGAACACAAACCAAAAAGCTCAATCCATTTCGATACGTTGCGCCGCTGAATCCTAATAAAGTATTGCCACTGTATTGTGTTGCATAAAGCGTGAGAAAAAGAATCGTAAACCCAAGATTACGTCCTGCGAGAAAAAAATCCTGCATGTTGTCTTTTTGTCTTTGCTTGTACGCATAGAAACCAATGCCAAGGAGACTTAAAACATAGATCGCAATAAATATTAACGCACCGGGACCAAAGGGTAAGAATTCAGTCATCATGCTTTCCTTCATCATCCGGATCACGCCAAACTCGAAGAATCACAAAAGCAATAAATAAGCTGGTAAGGACACTGATTAAAAGTGCGAATACTGCCCAGGCTGGAACTCCAAACCAGTTTCCTGTTATGGGCCAAATGGGAATCATTGCCACTAGCAAAATAATAATTCCAATTCCCACCCAGGGGATTCGGATAGGGTCTACAAAATTATTTTTATTTTTCATTAGGATTTTCCGTCTCAAAACCGGAGGAAGTTTACATTAATTTTTTTGGTAATCGTAGCTCATTGAAAGTATTACAGGAGAGAAAACGTTGTCGAATCGTAGCAAAAGGCTCCACGATGTTGATTGCTCTTTGAGCGAGGAAAATAAGTTCACCCACAGTAAAAGGCGCAACAATTTATTTTAGAGCTACGGGAATAGACTTATTGGCTTTGGGCCAAGTGGCTTAAGGATAAATACCCATGGTTCGATAGCCCGTGTAGATTTTTTCTATCGCCAATGCCATTGCTGCTGTTCGGTAGTTGGCGATTTTGTCGTTGGACCAATATCGACCACGAATTTCTTGAAATGCTTTGCGCATGGTATCGTCGAGGCCGGATCGCACAAGATCAAGTTCGCTCGCCCCATGGCTAAATTTCTCTATTAACTCTTGAGGAATCTTGTTCCCGGTTTGCTCTATTGCTTTAATGATGAGCTCGCTTTGCGATTCTTCATAGCGCCTCTGCATACGACCGAAGCGAATGTGTGAGAGGTTTTTGATCCATTCGAAGTAGGACACCGTAACGCCACCGGCGTTTAAATAAACATCAGGAATGATAACGGTTCCTTTTTCTTTAAGCAAAGTTTCGGCAGCGAAGGTGACAGGTCCATTTGCCGCTTCGGCAATCACCTTTGCTTGAATATTTCCTGCGTTGGTACGGTTTATCACAGCTTCCATTGCTGCGGGGATGAGGATGTCGCATTCCTTTTCGAGTAACACTTTACCGTCTTCAAAATACTGTGCTTTTGTGTAGCCCTTAACACCACCCTTATTATCTATTTTATATTGATGAACGTCCTGAACATCTATGCCATTGGGGTCATACAAACCACCATCCCATTCCAGGATAGCAATGATTTTTGCCCTGTCTTCATCCTGTAATATGCTTGCGGTGTAGTAACCAACATTTCCTAACCCCTGGATAATGACCGTTTTATCTTCCAGCGAATTTCCTTCCAAGTTGGCATTTTTAACATCTTCTGGGTGACGAAAAAATTCACGCAGACCAAACACAACGCCGCGTCCCGTAGCTTCAACGCGTCCTTGAATGCCCCCCATGGTTACCGGCTTTCCGGTAACACAAGCAAGGTGGTTGATATCCCCTGGGCGGTGTGAAGCATAGGTGCTGACGATCCATGCCATCTCTCGCTGACCCGTCCCCATATCGGGTGCCGGAACATTGGTTGATGAACTGATATAATCTTTCTGAATCAATTCGTAGGCAAAACGTCGAGTAATCTTCTCCATCTCATTGCGTTCATATTTTTTGGGGTCGATGAGGAGTCCGCCTTTGGACCCTCCAAAGGGAACATCTACTAAGGCACATTTATAGGACATCAAAGCCGCCAAGGCTTCTACTTCATCTTGATTTACAGTGGTAGCAAAACGGATTCCACCTTTTGCCGGCAATCTGTGGTCGCTGTGAACCGCTCTCCAACCGATGAACGTCTCAACTTCCCCTTTTATTTTGACAGGGAACCGAACTTGATAAACGTTGTTCACATTGCGGATGTATTTTGCCATGCCCTCTGGGATATCCAGTGTTCCCATAGCCATGTCACAGCTGAGATTGACACTTTCGCGAAAGCTTATTTCTTTATCATAGGGTAGAGACATAATGGTTTTCCCCTAATAGAATTTTAGAATCCGCATCCACCTTTTTGTGGGAAGGGGGACACTTTCATTATTCGGTCTATAGATGGTATATCGAATTTCATGTAAAGTCGAGTCAGAGAATCTGATCTGATAATTTTGCGCCTGATGGCGAAGTTTTTTTTATAAGCGCAACGAGTTATTTCTTGTTGCCACTAGCGGCCTGATTGGCAACGGCATCGGCAGCTTTTTTTGCGGATTCAGGGTCACCCAGGTAGTAATGCTTGATGGCTTTTAAATTTTCATCGAGTTCGTAAACCAGTGGAATTCCTGTCGGAATATTTAATTCCACAATTTCTTCATCGCTTACCTGATCCAGATGCTTCACCAGTGCACGCAAGCTGTTCCCATGTGCACAGATCAAAACTTTTTTACCCTCTTTAATTGAAGGCACAATTTCGTCTGACCAATAAGGTATGAAACGATCGACCGTGTGTTTCAAGGCTTCAGTTTTGGGTAGCAAGTCTTCAGAAACATGGGAATAGCGGGCATCTTTGGAAGGAAGACGTTCATCACCATCAGATAAGGGAGGCGGAGGAGTTGCATAACTACGCCTCCAGATTTTCACTTGTGCCGCGCTATGTTTTTCTGCTGTTTCTGCTTTATCCAGTCCTTGCAGGGCGCCATAATGTCTTTCGTTGAGTTGCCAGGAGCGAATGACGGGAATCCACATCAGATCCATTTTATCGAGAACGATCCACAGAGTTCGAATTGCGCGTTTCAAAACGGAGGTGTAGGCCAAGTCAAAAGTAAAACCTTCTTTAAGAAAAAGGTCACCGGCTGCATTAGCTTCTTTTCTTCCCTGATCGGTCAGGTCGACATCGGTCCAACCCGTAAACCGATTTTCCAGATTCCATTGACTTTGACCATGCCTTAAGAGGACCAATTTATGCATAATGTCATTCTCTCCCTTATCCGGTTGCTATAGA
>CALJGH010000053.1 GCA_938073925.1 uncultured Nitrospinaceae bacterium | reverse complement strand
CGGGAAGAATAAAACGATATGGTGATGCGGCTAATTTTTTGCGTGACGGATTCAAAAATCTTGGCTTGGAGTTTTTAATTCCTGAAGGGTGGCGTAGCAATTGCCTTACCGGATTAAAACTACCAAAGGGAATGAGCTATAAAAAATTGCACGCGGAGTTGAAGTCTAAAGGATTCGTGATTTATGCAGGACAGGGAAACCTGAGCGAAAGCATTTTTCGCATCGCCAATATGGGAGATATTAAGCAGGAGGAGTTCCAGCGATTGTTAAAAGTGCTTGAAACTGTTTGCTAATTACCATCGCACTGGCAGTTTTCAACCTCAATTTCAACGGTATGTTCATTAGCTGGGTTGGGCTTTAGCATCCATGGTTCGCGCACATACTTCTCACCTTTGCGATTGCCAAATTTTTCAAGGCTCTCCTTATTGTCTTTAAGGAACTGCGCCATTTTTGGTGTTTTGTGTCTTTCTGCCATTTTTAATTCCTTTTGATCTCTTAATCTATTACGGAAAAGCCAGTTAACCTTAATTGAAGCTTCTAGTCAAGCTTTGAAAAGGTTCTGAACTTCTAAAACTCGGCTTTCGTTTTCTTATAAAAAACCGGGATGAGGGCTAGAACCCCTAGAAAGAATAAGGAAACCAAAACCTTCATAGACATAATTTCTGCAAAGGAATTGATTGTTGCCAGATTATTTCCCGCATTGGCGTAAATATACGTTGCTGGCAATTTTCCAAACATCGTCCCCCAAAAGAAAAATTTCAGAGGAACCTGCGATAAGGCAAAACCTATATTGACAGCAAAAAAAGGAAATAGCGGAATCAATCTGAAGAATAAAATACTATTGAGAGGTTTTTCGCATAAGTTATCGTTTACACCCCTGAATTTCTTACCAAACCTTTCCTCCACCCAATCTCTCAACAAGTAACGTGACACCAAAAATGCCAGCGCTGCCCCCAAAGTCGAACCAATAACCACAATACCTGTTCCCAATGCGGGTCCGAAAATAAGCCCCGCCGCAAAACTGAGAAAAGTGGCACCGGGGAGCAAAAATAACCCAATCATCATGTAAGCTGCTATATATCCTCCTATCATAGTTAGTGTATTTGCCTGATAAAAAACTTCCAGGCGGTCTCGATTAAGCTTCAGGTTTTCTAATGTAAGGTACTGCCTTTGGTCAATATAATTGATCAGCGCGATTGCCAGCAGAAGTAATACCAGAAATTTCAGTTTTTTCATTTCGAGCTCGTACCCTAATGGAAATGCAAAAATCCAGACTCCAGTGTCTTAGTTTAGCAGACCCATTAATCAGACGACTCATTTATTCTGTTGCTCTAAACCTTCAATTCTATCTATACCTTGGCCATTTCAGTAGCAATTCTAAAATCGGCAACAAGCTTAAATCCTTTTACTATTTTTCCCCTCTTAACTATAGAAAATAAGATATACAACCACACTTTAAGCCTTTTCAAACATAGGGCTTTCAATCAAAATTTAAGGGTGTCGAGGATTAATAATGACAAATTTTAAGTTGAAAATTAAAAACGCTCATGTCTATAGCAATCTAGAGGTTCGATTGAAATCTCGAACCATGAAAGAACAGGCCAATAAGGAAGTAGAACGAATGGTCGACAAAAAAGACTTGTTCACCGAGTATGAATGGAAAATTGAAGGATGCGAAGAGGGCGGAATTAACAGTTTTGATGCTAAATTAACGGACGCTATCGTAGAGCGCATCAATGAAGAAGAAACTGATGAAAATATTTTCTGGGACGGATTAACCGCCCATTATGATTTGAATGTCGCTCATATTCTAGTCGACACCAATTTGGAAACAGTCTTGAAAGCATCCACCCGAGAAGATGCAATCACTGAAGTCAAAACTCTATGTGACAATCCTTTCGAAGGTTACGATTGGAAAATCGAAAATTGTGATGAAGACAGCATAACGACCTTCGATGAAGCCTTAAAAAAGGAAATAGTAGAAATCATCGGCAAAGATATAGAAGCCTGCATTGTAGAAGGTGCGTGATTCGTCAATCTAAAGATTTCTTTTCTCCTTAATATATTTTGATTCTTCTCCCTCTTGATTCAAGGCAATCATGATAAACAAGATTTTTCATTACCATCGTTCGTCCAAACACAATCAACATGCTTTTGCACCTGGCCCCGGACAACTGGATTGGGCCAGTCAGCCCGATCCCTTTCGGAGATATGAAGGGGCGGAGGTGTTCCCCTTAATCAAAGCCGCTCAGACAGAGGGGCCTACTTTCTCTGAAGCTCTAACACCCAATAAGGTTTCTGCTTGCCCTTTAAATTTAGAATCTGTCTCACAACTATTTTTTGACTGTCTGGCACTTTCTGCTTGGAAATCTTTTCAAGGTTCAAAATGGGCTTTGAGAGTCAATCCTTCTAGTGGCAACTTACATCCTACCGAAGGCTATTTGATTTGTGGGCCGATACAAGGTCTCACAGATGAACCTTCTGTTTTTCATTACAGCCCAGAGACTCATGGTTTGGAAATCAGAGCTCATTTCTCCATGGAGACGTGGGAAAAAATGCGTTTGTCTGAAGACACCCTCTTTGTTGGATTAAGTTCTATCCACTGGCGCGAAGCTTGGAAATATGGACAACGGGCTTATCGTTACTGCCAGCATGACTTGGGCCACGCCCTGGCCGCGCTCAATATTTCTTGCGCGGGTTTGGGTTGGCGAACTCACTTAATGGATCATCTGACTCACAGCGATTTAGAAACTATTTTAGGATTACCCTTCAAAGATGAATCTGAAATTGAAGTCCCTGATTGTCTCGTCGCGGTCTTACCATCGGGCAACGAACCAAATATAAATCTAAACGAGCCCGACTATATACAAGAATTCTCTAGTCTGGACTGGCAAGGCACTCCCAATATTTTAAGCAGAAGTCATATGGATTGGTCTGGCATAGATGAGGTTTCAAAAGCTGCGAGCAAATCGGATCGCTCCTTACCTAACGTTTGCAAAAGAGAAGATCATTCAAATCTCATTGAGGACGATACTTTCCCATTAAGAAAAGCCATTCACCAGCGACGGAGTGCTGTTGCTATGGATGGGAAAACCCAAATCGCACGTGACACCTTTTATCAATTTTTAATAAAAACGGTTCCTAATGCTTGCCCACTGCCTTTTCAGACATTCCCCTGGGAACCCCAGGTGCATTTGGGGTTGTTCGTCCATCGAATTGATGATTTGCCTCGCGGCGTATACATTCTGGTGCGCAACAAAAATCACTTGGAAGATTTGAAATCCACCTTCAGCAAACATTTCAAATGGGAGAAGCCCGAAGGATGCCCTTACGAACTGGATTTGTTTTTACTGGAGGAGTATGATTGTAGACGCATGGCGGCTGGAGTATCTTGTGGACAGGAAATCGCCGGGGCAGGCTGTTTCAGCTTGGGCATGATCAGCGCTTTCGAGGAACCTCTCAAAAATTATGGCCCTTGGTTTTATCCTCGTCTTTATTGGGAGTGCGGGGCCATTGGACAAGTGCTTTACCTTCAAGCCGAAGTGAGTGGCATCCGCAGTACCGGGATCGGATGTTTTCTTGATGATCCTGTGCATCATATTTTTGGAATCAAAGACACAAGCTATCAAAGTTTGTATCATTTTACCGTCGGTGGCCCTGTAGATGACAACCGGCTCACCACTATGCCACCTTACTGAAATTTAGTTTTAAACTACCTCTGTTTCAAGAAACGGCCTCGGACCTAGCCAATAGGTCTTGCAAAGTTTTAGATAAATATTACGAAAATCCTTGAGAAAATGGTCTCTGTATCTCTCCAAGATGAGTTCCGGCTAGACCCTAATAGAATTTCTGCTATACTAAATTTTATTAGCGCTTCAGCAGTACGGGTACCCTCCATAATCAGGCCTCGTTCTTCTTTTCCTTTATAAAATACAAAGTTGTCTTCTACATCCTGCAATTATGATCATAGCTAGCAATATTGAAAAATCTTTTGGGCCGCAAGTTTTATTCGACGGCGTATCGTTTCTTATCAACCCCGGCGAACGCATTGGCCTCGTAGGAAAAAACGGTACGGGAAAATCTACGTTGTTCCGCATGATTCTGGGTAACGAGAAACAGGACGCGGGAACTCTTTCCACCCCAAAAGGCTACCGGATAGGTGCTTTGGAGCAACATATACATTTCACCCAGCCAACCGTTCTCGCGGAATGCATCCAAGCTCTCCCCGCTGAAAAGCAATGGGATCATTACAAGGCAGAGATCATTCTCTCCGGGCTCGGTTTTACAGAGCAGGATTTTCAAAAGGACCCCACTACCTTCAGCGGTGGATTCCAGGTGCGCATCAACCTTTGCAAAGCATTATTGGCCGACCCAAATATGCTTTTGCTTGATGAGCCGACCAACTATCTCGACATCCTTTCTCTTCGCTGGCTCAAGGAATATCTAAACAAGTGGCCCGGCGAAATGATTCTCATCACTCATGATCGTGATTTCATGGATAAGGTCACCACCCATACTCTGGGCCTGCATCGCAAACAAGCGAGAAAGGTCAAAGGCGGGACTATTAAATTCTATGAAATGATCATTCAGGAAGAGGAAACCTATGAGCAGACCCGCAAAAATCTGGAGAACAAACGCCGGGAAATGCAGAACCTTGTAGATCGATTTCGAGCCAAAGCCTCGAAGGCCACCATGGCGCAGTCGCGATTGAAGATGATGGAAAAAATGGGGACGATGGAAAAACTCAGCGCAGAAAAAAATCTGGGTTTCCGATTCAACTATCTCGCCTGCCCTGGCAAAACCCTTATGAACATCAAAAACCTGTCGTTCTCATATGGAGGCAAACCCGAAAATAATATTTTCTCAGATGTCTCATTTTCCATTGGTAAAAATGACCGCATTGGAATTATCGGTGCCAATGGCAAAGGTAAGTCAACCTTGTTAAATTGTCTGGCAGGAGAGCTAACCCCTACCGAAGGAGATATTGCGCCACATCCTTCCGTAAACATCGGGCATTTTGGTCAGACCAACATCGACCGACTCCAACCGGATAATCAAGTCCTAGATGAAATACTCCGTTCCAATCCGAGCCTGTCATTACAGGCCGCACACAGTATATGTGGAGCCATGATGTTTGACGGCGACATGAGCAAAAAAAAGGTAAACGTACTTTCGGGGGGTGAAAGAAGCCGTGTTCTACTTGGGAAAATAATTTCTCACCCCACCAACCTTCTACTACTGGATGAGCCTTCTCATCATCTGGATGTAGAGTCAATAGAATCCTTAATAGAAGAACTGAACGATTATGCGGGTGCTATAGTAATTGTAACTCACTCTGAGCTTATCCTTAAAGCTCTGGCCAAGAATTTGATCATTTTTCATCGCGGCCATGCGGAGTATTTTCATGGCGGCTACGAAGACTTTCTCGAAAAAGTCGGTTGGGAGGGTGAGCCGGTTGTAGAGAAAAAAGTAAAGGGCAAAATGAATAAAAAAGAAGCCCGGAAGTTACGTGCGTTAGAACGCCAAAAAAACCAAACCGCCAGTAGTTAAGATTTTTTCTTTGAGCAATAACTCTTTGAATGACTGAAAAAAGTTGATTGCTGTTGAAGGGTGCCTATTAATTAACTCATCGGCAAACCCTTTTTCAAGAAAACCTAAAAACCCTTCTAATTTAAATTTAGAGAGCCCAATGGTCCAATTCCAAAAACATCTTTCAGGAATCTCTCTACTGTAAATCAGCTTAAGGCTCTTATGCCGATCATCCTTTTTTATAACTTCATACAAATCGAAAATAGCTTTTTCACTTCCTTCTAAGGTCTACATAAACTGGCTTGTTCTGGCCCAATAAATAAGAATGCCTGTGATACATTCTTCGGCACTCTTTTTTCTGGACGTCGCCAGGATATTCATTATATCGGTATCGGACATATCCCTGGTTGCGAAACTGCAATAGAAAATTCGTGTATACCCCAACAATAAATATGTTTACTTTAGATTTCCAGTCTCTAACGAACTGTTTTTACCCAAGAGAAAACCTAAAAAGATTTAGAATCAGGTTGGCAAATAGACTAACTGCGACTTATCCTAGGATTAGAGAGTTTGAGAATCCGACTCTAAACTAAACGGAGGCACATAAAATGCTTTTTCCAGTCAAAGCTTATAATGCTAATGGGAAGTTAAAAGAGGTTATCTCAAAGGAAATATTGCATCGGCGCCACTGGAAAATATTTCATAAATAATGAATAAAATTAAACCGGCACAGGGAAACAGGCAATCTCTAAGGAACTGAAAGAAAAGATGGACGCACAATTTCCTGAAGGCTTAATGAATAGCCGCAACTAAAGTCGGCTATCGATAATCTCCGGTCAGGTTAAATCCGGCCCAATAAGAAGGGTGTGGGTAAAACCGTTTAACGAGAAGTTGGGCCTTGCGCAAGCTCTCGGCTTTATCTTCTTTACCGTAGTTGCGATAAAAATGTTTTATCAGTACCGCTGTTGAGATATCGCTGACTCTCCACAGCGAAGATAAAATTGCGCGCGTACCTGCATAGATAAATGCACGGTTGAGCCCTACCAATTCATCGCCGCCAACGAGGTCGCCCAGACCCGTCTGGCAAGCGCTCAGTGTAACGATATCTGCTTTGATATCGAGACCAAAAACTTCATTGACCTCAAAATTACCATCATCACTTTTATCCCGCGTCAATTTTAAGGACGAGAACAAAGGGTTGATCGGATCGAACTCACCGTGTGAAGCAACATGGATTATTTGATAGTCGCCGATATTTTTCTTCAACCAACTCTCGGTAGCATTTTCTCGAGTCAAGACATCAATTTTCGGGAAATCCCATTTGATGGCGTTGGCTTCCATTTCCGCCAACGGCAAATCGTAATTCAAGTCGCCAAGATCGGGATTGCCCAACGCCAGAACTTTAATGTCGCGACTGCGTGTCGTTTTTTCCTTGAAAGTGAACTGCATCACCGATGCGCTGGGAGAATAAAATAGGGGATGCCGCTCAAACAAATAACTCTCTTCATTTTTTAGGGATGAAAATGAAATATAGTGCAGGTGTCCATGCGGCACGATACCCAACATCCGCTTGCCTTTTATAAACAACTGCAAAGGCTCCACCAATAATTTATGCAATCGTTTCGCTTGATCTTCTACAGGGGCAATTTTCTGAATCCGTTCACGGTAGTCAGCGACAAGAGCATTTAAATCTTTTTCTGTTATGGGAACGCGAACTGCATTGATGTTTCCCTCCGCTACCACCCAGGTAATGAGTTCTTTTTTGGTCACCAGATATTCCACCAACGCTACGTTATCTTCCAGCAAGCTATACAACGTCTTTAAGGTGATAGCGTCTACCGTGATGAAGTTTGAAATTTCCGGACTCTGCTCTTTAGCATCGATCAACATATTCTGATAGAGACTTCTCGCCGCCACCAGTTTTTCTCTGAGACCTTTTGCTTCTTCTTCCTTCTCAGCAGAACGTGCCGCAGCGAAAGCTTCTTCTGTTTCTCGGATATGTGATTTCTGCCGGGTTAAAGCATCGTACAATTTTTGACTGACATCATTTTTCAAGCTGATTTTCTGATTGCCAAGCAGGTCGATGAAACTTCGTGATTTTGCCCGCTCTGCATATTGAAAAGAGTCTTCGACATTATCCATATCCAAAAGCAACAAAATCAATTCTTTGTAAACATCCTGCTTATCAGCGAGAAATCCGTTTTGAAATTCCTCAACTTTAATAGCGGCACGCATGGAATCGACAATTTTTACGGCTTCCTTATAAACTTTTACCGCTGCATCATTTTTCTTTAACTGAATAAGAGCAAATCCCTGTCCACGCAAGGCCCGCCAACTAACCTCCTTGACATTGATCTCAGATGACAATGCATATGCCTTTTCAAACAACGGCACCGCCTCCTGCCATTGTTTTCGCTCTAACGCCAGATGCCCTAATTCCAGCATGATTTTTACAACATTCGTGCGGTCGCCGATTTCGCTGCTAAAACCCATGGCCTGATTAAAATGTCCGGCGGCATCGTGAAGATTTCCCATACGCATCAAACTCATACCCATATTGCGGTGGGTGTAGCCCTGCCCCCATTTAGATTTAAGTTGAATGTCTTGTTGTAAAGCTTCATTGAAAGATTTCAGGGATTTCTCAAAGCGTTTTTCTATTCGATGCACCAATCCGATATTATTGTGGGCCGAGGCAATATCTATACGCGAACGCATTTCGGTTGCCAGATCTAGACTGTGGTGGAGATTTGTTAAAGCCCGTTCAGAATCATTCAATGTCCAATGGATCAATCCCAACG
>CALJGH010000052.1 GCA_938073925.1 uncultured Nitrospinaceae bacterium | reverse complement strand
AAAAAAGTCAAAACCGTCTTCAAATTTTTGATCGTGAGGGGCATTCCTTGGGGATCATTGGTGAGGGGGGCAAGCGCGACGGTCAGTTTAATTGTCCGTGTTCTGTTGTGGAAGATCCTTATGGATACGTATTCGTAGTTGATACCATCAATCAGAGAATCCAGAAATTTGATCCTGACCTGAAATTTATTGCTAAATGGGGAATTGTTGGAAAAGACCCGGGGCAACTTTATAACCCTGCCGGCATTTGTCTATCTTGGGAGCCTGACTGGGCACCCCAGGAAGAGTGAACATGAAAAACAGACTCGCAGTAAGCCATTTATTGCCGCTTCGGTTTCCTTGCGGTTTGATAATTTTCTCCCTGGTCATATTTTTTTCATGTCTTGGAAATGTTCAGGCTGAAAGTGGCAAAGACGAGATTTTTGGCGGCCAAATTTTATCTCTCACCGAAAAAAAGCCCGAACTACCTCCCTCCAATGACCCCAGATTTAAGGATAATAATGATGGAACTGTAACAGATTTACGAGAAGAGTTAATGTGGAAAAAAATAGATTTCTATCAAGAAAAAAAAATATGGTCTAGTTGGGAGGAATCTCAGAAACTCTTAGAAAAGTTTAATAAAGAAGGGTATGCAGGTTATTCAGACTGGCGGTTGCCGACACGTAAGGAACTCAAAAGCCTTTATGAAGAGGATAAAGACATTCCTTGGAAATATTATTGGACTGAAAATGTAATTCATATCGATCCTATTTTTGGTTATTCGCATTGCTGTTTCTGGTCCAGCGAACTTTATAAAGATAAATATGCTTGGGGGTTTAATTATATTGGCGGTAAAGATTACCCGAGCATGAAGGGGGGAGGACAGTATCATCTATCTTTATCAACGATTCGGCCGGTGCGCACCCTGAAAAATGAGTAAAGAGGGGATATGAGCGAAGAAGAAAAAGAAACAGAAGAGAAAGAGTCGGCCTCTATTGAAGAAGCTTCTGAAGAGTCGGGAGATTTGATAGCACCTGAAGAGTCAGAAGAAGGTGCATTAGCCGAGTCGGATGAAGATGAATCAGAGGAAGAGGAGCTCGATGAAGACGAGGAAGAGATTGAGTTCGACCTGGAAGCTCAGGTTGAGGAGTTTCGTCGACAAATCGAAGAAGATCCGGATAACTGCGTCAACTTTTATAACCTAGGTGAGGCACTTGCAGAGCTTGGTCAGACCGATGAAGCGAAGGAGTCTTTTCAGCAGGCCTTAGTATTGGATGAAAATCAGGAATTCAGTTCTATTATTCATTTGGGAATAGGTAACCTTTATTATCACCAATTGATGTCAGGTATTCAGTCAACGGTGGTCAAGAGTTCTGTGGGTTTGCATTCCGCCCATAAACAACAGAATACAATTTCTTCCGTCAGTGGTAATGACTATTCGATCCCGATTGCTGAGTTTGAGAAAGCCATTCAATACCTGCCAACGCTCAAGGCGGATGAAGAGATCGTTGATTACGTCAGCCTAAATGCGCCGAAACAAATTTCCACCATTTATTACAAATGGGCCTCAGATTTATTCGATAAGGCGCGGCAGTTAGACAACTATGGTGATGAAGTTAAGGATATCAAGCAGGGACTGAAGTTTTTGAAGAAGACGATAGAGATAGACCCTAGCCACGCGCAGGCCAATTTGATGGTCAAGTATGGAAAAAAAATGCTGCTGGAAGGTTTCAGTATTTATGATGAGTATGGGTTTGAAGCAAAAATAATCCAGGGATCTGGATAATGATCTTCCACCGGAGTGAATGATGCCGAATTTAGATGATTTAATACGTGATCACTTGAGCAAAGACGGGCAGGTGCTGAACTTGAAGGCTAAGTTTTTAAGAGAGGTGGGGGCTAAAGAGCTAGCTAAAAGAGAAGATTTAAAAGAAGTGCGAGCAATGGATCTTTCGCAGAATGGCATCGGCGATGAAGGCGTGAAAGCGATCGCCGAGTCTGAGGTGTTTGTCCATTTGCGAAACCTGAATCTGGCGTCAAACCTTATTACCGATGTGGGAGCTAAATGCTTAGCCAATTCCACGAAATTAAATAAATTACGGAGCTTACAGCTTGTAGTTAACGATATTTCTGAAGAGGGTGAAAAGGTGCTGAGGAATTCCACTGCATTGGTCAGTTTGACCTCATTAAAGTTCCGTGTTTAAAAGCATTTTTGAGGTTCTATGGATAGGCTGATCTGATAAATGGAGGTAGGGCCAGAGGGGCTTTTTTTTGTGCTGGAAATCATTGAAAAAAAGTGAGTTGTGGGGGTGAAAATAAAGGTGCTATTAAAGGCTTGACTTAACCTGAGGGTTTTGTTATTTTCGATCCACTCTAGTCAGGCAAGTAGGTTTGCTGGGTAGGTTCTGTAGTTTTTAAGAGAAGATAGTAAAACTGCATAATGTTTTGAATATAAGTCACCGTTGAGGTTGATTAGATAGATAGTGTTTTTTTAGGTTGTTTCAGGTTTACCTTAAATTAAGCTTCGAAAGGGGGAGCACATGAGAAAGATCGTTTTAACTTTATTGGCTGTATTTTTTGTATTTTCCGTATCTGTAGCAAGTGCTAACGTTTCAACAATCAAAGCAGGTGGTTCGGCTGACTGTCTTAGGGCTAGCTGGAATATTGAGAATTTGAGCGAAACGAAAGCTACTAAAGTTCATATTCACATCGGTGCCTTGGCGTATTCTTGGACCAAGAATTTCGATCGGAATCTGGAGCCAGGTGGGTTCTTGTCAAATGCTTTGGAAAGTAAAACTACTTTTCAAAATAAAGGCCCAGGCGATGTAAGCTTGAACTGTCAACGTTCACGCGTTGAAAATGCTAATCGGCATGAATGGAAAAAAGATGCTGGGTCTCAAAAGACCTATCAATCTAACTACCATTTGGACCATGTTCAGCCTGGTACGTACATTGAGCCAGGAATGGGACAACCAGCAGGTACTGAGCGTGGACTATTCAGTCAAAATGGTGGTTCTGGACCGGCTGGTGAAGTTAGTCGTTAAATTTTGATTTAAGTTTTATTGCCGGGGGGCTTTGGCCCCCCGGCTTTTTTTTTGGAGTTTATTGGGTTTGAATTGTAATATAGGGTACTAATCCCAAAAACATAGAGGCAATAATGAGCACCAACAGATATGTGGATAATGGGGACGGTACAGTGACAGACACATTGACAAAGTTGATGTGGATGAAGAACGATTCTTATCTTGATCTGTTGAAGTTTGTCACTCATCCTGCGGCTACCAAATACCTTAATAAAAAAAACGAAGAGGCCTTTGCTGGGAAAGCAGACTGGCGGATGCCAAACAAACGAGAAGCGCACTCGCTTTTTGATATGGATAAAGAAGTTCAAGATAAATATGAAATGACCATTCATATTGATCCTGTTTTTACGCAAGGGTGTGGCTACGATACTTGGACCAGTCATGTGCGAGGCAAAATAACGGCGTATTGCTATTCTTTTAATAGTGGCACGGGCGGTCATAAGGAGTCGGCTGATACTTTGAACTCAAGTGTGCGGTTGGTTCGGGGTGAGTTTGATAATTCAAAAACCAAAATTACATCTGTCCCCGCGATCCGAGATAAAATCACTCAGGGTGGCGGCTGGAGATAGTTTCTTGTCAGTGGATAAAAATAGGGTTCAAGCCCGTTTGATATCTCTAGGCATATTCAATTTCTCAAGAAAATTCAGAGGATTTCAGGACTTTCTAAGTCTTGATTTGAGTTGAAAACAGGCATTTCGAATGGTATTTTAGGGTATCAAATATACAGGGCTTATTTAGATTCAAAGAGAACTGACACTCTATCTCCTTGTCTCATTTGGTTGGGTTAGTGCTTGTGTCTTGAATCCCATTTCTGGGGCGGAGGAAGCTAAAGCAAAGACTCTTTGGATGAACGAGATGGCAGAGTGTTTTTTTATTGTTGTTTAATTTGAGGTGTGGATTTGGCGCAACCTAATTGGATAAAAACCGACAAGGGAACGATTGAGGATCCCGATAACGATTTGATGTGGGCTGTAAAAGATTCGCGGCAAGAATTGGGTAAATGGCTTAATTGGGATGAAGGAATGGCCTATGTCAAAGCGTGTAACGAACAAAATTATTTGGGTCACAACGATTGGCGACTTCCGAGTAAAAGTGAAGTACGTTCCCTTTTTAAAAATCAGGACCCCTACCGGGAAATGTTTCTGAACTTACCTAAAAAGCCCGCTCGTCGGGTTTCTAATTATCAGGCTGGTGGAGAAACCAGTGTGTGGACCTCAGAGACCCGCTATGATTCTTATGCGTGGAAATGTTATTTTCCTGATTTAAAAGAAATCTGTGTCGACCAATCGGTTTCAACCACCGGGACCTCGGTTCGAATGGTCCGCGACCTGGATTGAAAATTTTTATTAGACGAGGTTAGAAATGTCTGAAGAGGAAGAAAAAGAAGAAGGTCCTGAGCTTGTCGATGATGAGCCTGAAACGGAATGGGTTGGTGCAGACGAGTGGGGCGATGAAGAAGATGAGGGTGTCGCTCTGGTTGAAGAGGAAGTCCCTGCATTTGTAGATAATGGGGATGGCACTATCAGCGATACCCGAGCCAGCCTGATGTGGAAAAAAGATGATTCTTTTAAAGAATTTGGTTATGGCATCAATTGGTTTGAGGCTCAGGATTATTGCGAAGAGTTGAATGAAAAAAAATTCGGAGGCTTTGATGACTGGAGGCTTCCCAGCGGCGAAGAAGCTAAAAGCCTTTTTTCTTTTACGCAATCCAATACCGATAAAGATGGTGCAGAAACCCATGTTTCTGAATTGTTCGAGTCAGGCGGCGGTCATAACACTTGGACCTACGAAGAAAAACCGGACTATCAGCAGTATGCTCAGAAATTTAGTTTTATTACAGGCAATGATATGTGGGAGCATAAAGATGATGAGTATACCCATTGTCGGGCTACTCGTGACGTGATTCAGGATGACTGGGAACCTGAATGGCGAAAAGATACTAAAACGTTCGAACGATAATATACTTTTGTCTATAGGAATGATTGGAGCATTGTGAGTCATTACATGATTTTTGGGAAAGACGATTGTCCTCATACACAGAAGGCTGTGTCGGATTTTAAAAAGCAGCATCGCTCGTTTATTTATATTAATGTCGATAAAGACCCGCATGGGTTAAAAAAACTACTGGAGTACTCCAATGACCAACACATTGTTCCTGTCATAGTGAATGTCGATGAAGACAGTGTGGAAATAGGTTATACCGGGGAGTAGCTTTATTTTTTTAATACTCAAAGCCGGCTAAGCCCCGGCTAATGGAAACTATTATGGATGAAAATTTACCGCAGAAGGTAGAACCGCAAAAGGAAGAACAACAGCTAGCGGAGAAAAAGGATGACAAGCCAAAAAGGTTTATCGAAAAAGGCCGCGATGTTGTGTTTGATAGCAAGACCCGTGTCTACTGGTTAAAAAAAGATTCCTGGCAGGATAAGGGCAAATTTTTCAACTGGCATGAAGCTATTAGTTATGCAGATAGAAAGAATATGAGAAACATTGGCGGCTTCGATGACTGGCGACTTCCGAGTATTGACGAAGCGACTTCTTTGTTTGACGAGAATTTTGAGGTTCCAGGTAAAGCCGGTGCGAGTCTTCATTTTGATCCGGTCTTTCCTGAAGGAGCTTTTAAAACTGGATGGATTGCTGGCGATACCTCAACGAGAAGACCACGATTCGATTACTCCGAAGGTAAAGTAGTAAGTGTTGAAGAGTATTCTTTTGGCTCGGTTCGGATTTGTCGAAAAGACACGGTAATCAAAAAACAAATAGCGCCTCGAAGAAGGTAAACGCATAATGACAGAATCGACCAAACTGCAATATATTGATAACGGTGATGAAACGGTCACCGATGCCAAGCACGGTATCATGTGGATGAAGAGAGACACATGGTTAGAGCTGGGGCGACTCATCACTTGGCACGAAAGTCTGGAACTTGCGGGAAAAATGAATGAAGAAAAGTTTGCCGGGTATGGCAATTGGCGAATCCCTTCAGCTTCGGAAGCCAAGTACCTGTTCGATTCTGAAACCACCAATATGGATGTGGAAGGATGCGAGATTCATATTAACCCGGTCTTTCCGTCAGGATGTGGATTCTCAACCTGGACAAGCCAGACTCGGGGGGCTAAGGCAGCCATGTCCCATGATTATCGCTCCGACTATGAATTCTGGCTAGCAAAAGAAAACGATGGTTTTCCCAGTGCAGTCCGGCTAGTTAGAGACGATAACGCGGAGGAGGAGGAAGATCCTGAATTCATCCGTATCGAGGCCCATAAAAATGGAACGATTGTAGATAATAAAACAGGGCTTATGTGGAAAGCCGGTGACTCTTACAGTGACTTGGATAAGTGGGTGACATGGGAAGAGGCAAAGTCTTATATGATGGAAATAAATAGAGTTAAATTCGCCGGTCATAAGGACTGGAGAATGCCGACTCGTAAGGAAGCTCAGTCCATTTATGATCCCTCTAGTCCTGTAACAGATAACTATGGAGACACACTCTTTTTGCTAAAGGGATTTCCTTCAGGAGCCGGGCAGACATCCTGGACAAAAACCATGCATAAGACCGATAAGGGATTTGCCATTCGGTTTCATTTTTATAATGGCGATTTTAAATGGAACGCAATGGGCTTGAGAAGTCATGGCGTGCGTGCTGTTCGAACTATTAAAAAAAATTCTTGAACGAATAGATAGGGACATTAAGATTTTGCAAAAAAAGGCAACAGGCTTATGAGTGAAAACCCTGAAGTTAAACCTGAAGCACGTTTTGTTGAAGGGGATAGTGACACCGTAATCGATTGTGCCAAACGGTTGGTTTGGCTCAAACAGGATACCTGGCAGATTTCGGGGAAATGGAGGAGCCAGTTGCAGGTGAGAGAGTTTGCAGAAACTTTGAACCGAAAACGGTTTGCAGGTTTTTCAAACTGGAGACTGCCGACAACAAATGAAGCGAAAAGCCTTTTCGATAAGAATATGAAAAACTCCGACAGCTCGGGAAAAACTATTTTCTTGTCAGATATATTTGCTTCTGGCTGTAGTTCTCTATGCTGGACCAGTGATATTAGACATAAAGTGCAAGGCACCCGTTTGAGTTTTATAAAAGGGGTCACCATGTATGATGATATCTATCGCATTTCCAAGGGTGCCTCACGATTGGTTCGTGACATAGACAAAAATGAAGATTTGGTCTAATACATTTGAATATTGCAGGGCTTGAAATAAAAAAGGAGCAACAATTGGAACTGGGAAAAAGGTTTGTCGATAACGGGGATGGTACCGTTACGGACTTGGAAACAAAGTTAATGTGGAAACAAACGGATTCGTTTCAGGATACCAGTAAGTGGAACAACTGGTTCAGAGCGCATGAGTATATTCAGGGTCTGGATCTTGAGAAATTCGCGGGATACTCAGACTGGAGAATGCCAAATCTGGAAGAAGCGGAAAGTCTTCACGATGAAAATCACAGTATCAAGGATATGGACCGGATGGATATTTTCATCAGTTCAGCCTTTTCTCCAGGTGGAGGATTTACCTCGTGGACCTCAAACGAAATGCCACATGCAACGGCGGCTATTTATTATTATAGATACGGTCATGCAAATTCGAATCATAAAGAAGATATCACTAAAGATTCGGTTCGCGCAGTTCGCGATATAGAAGTGCGCGAAAAAGCAAAAGGGGTATTGAAAAAATATCCGGGATTTTCTGATTCCCCGCTACCACGTTGATTTGAATC
>CALJGH010000051.1 GCA_938073925.1 uncultured Nitrospinaceae bacterium | reverse complement strand
ATCTCCCGCAAATTCAGCATTGACACGTTGATCCCAAAAACTTTTTAATATTTTCTGATCAGGATATGTCAGATTAATTATTTTTTTAGATACTGTATCAAAGGAAGAACGGTTTTTAATAAATTGATAAATACTTTCTCTGGATATAGGATCTGGTGAAGTCAGAAAAAATTCCAGCGAAGGGTTATTGTCAGTTATCATTTTCTGGTTTGAGGACATAATTTTTAACTCCTCTTTCAAAAACCAAATGCTTCCTAAGAGAGCAAATGGGTTTTCGAATCTAATTTTTTGCATTACTTCGTTTGTCACCGGATGCTTCAGACGTTTATCAATTTTCTTGAAATCAATATTTATAGGATCATTTGAACCAATTAAGATTAACTCCTGTTTTGCTGGATACCAGCTGATGACATATGGAAAGCTTTCAAGAAAAGTCCGAAAATGTTCGTATATATGAGTTTCTGTTTGGCTATGTAGAGGTATCCATTGACTTACTATTCCTCCTGGATTCAAAGCTTTCTTGGCTAATTCATAATATTCTTTTGTATAAAGATTTACAGCCCCTGCATTAGTTGGTGGAGGGGGTTCAGCAGTGATGACATCATAAGTTTTTGAAGTTGTTAAGAGGTGATTTCTCCCATCTTCGACAATTTTATTAATTTTTGGATTAGTAATAGCATTAAAATTTTCATCGCTAAAAAAATGAGCGGCGTTAAAAACTCCAGGGGAAATGTCTACAGCATCTACCGAATTAATTCCCGGATAAACTCCTGCCGCTCCAGATGTCAGACCCGTTCCAAAACAAATTACCAAAACATCCTTAGGATTTTCATTCAGCAATAAAGGAATGTAGGATAAAAGCGTCATATATTTTCGTGAATGAATATGGCTGGCTGACATATTGACCCCATTCAATATTAGACTTTTACGCTTTATTCCCAAGTTGTCATCATCATCATTAAAGACTGCAACGGTAGTGGTTAGACCTTCATCAAGATAAATCAATGTTTCAGGTTCTTTTTTTCCTAGAGAATTGCGCAAAAAAATGTTCTTTAATAAATTGTCTGGCATGGAAATGAATAAGAATGCCAGCAAGCCAGTAGCAAAAACAGCTATTCCATTTCTAGTTAATCTGGAGATATGAGATGAGGACGCGAAAAGAAGAATGCCTGCTGAAAAATTCACCATGGCCAAAAGGACCTGGGTCTTTTGGGAGCCCAGGTTGGGCAATAAAAGATAGCCTGCAACAAGAGAACCCAGAATCCCTCCCAAAGTATTTACCCCATAAATTGTTCCCAAAGATCTTCCTACGTTTTCTGACCCGCTAGTCACAAGGTGGGTTAAGACAGGAAAACTCATGCCAAACAAAATTGTAGGAATAAACATTAGGGAGGAAGCATTTTGCATATCAATCCAAAACTCGGTAATTGGATTTTCAAGTTTGAGAGGTCGAATAAAAGAGGAAAGAAGCCAGCTGGATTGATAAATACTGAATATCAGATAAGAACCAATCCCAATCTGAAATAAGGTCAATAGCAAACGCAAATCAATATTTCTTTTGAAAAAGGGAACAATTAATAATCCGCCCACCGTAATTCCAAAAAGAAAATTAGCCAGCATGAGGCTGAAAGAATAAACCGTACTACCTATGCCAAAAACCAAAATCCTTGTCCAAACAACCTCGTAAGCCAGAGCTGTAAACCCACATAAAAAACTTGTAACAATCCAGATGATATTTTCTTTCTCGATCTTAAGGGAAAGGGGTGCGGGTTTGGGTAAGTTCCATCGAATGGGAGTTGCAGGTTCGTACTTTTTAAAACTCCATATACAAAGAATTCCAATAAATATATTTACACATGCTGCGATTGCTGCTGTTTGTAAGACTCCCAAATGTTCTATAAGGAAATATCCGGCTAATAAACAACCAGCTGCTGCCCCAAAAGTATTTATGGAGTATAAATATCCTACCTGTTTTCCAGTGGACGTGTCTTCAGTTACAAAATATTTGGCCATTATTGGGAGAGTAGCTCCCATCAAAATAGTAGGGATCAATACGAAGAAGAATGCTAAAACTATTTTCAGCAAACCTGTCTGAAAAAATATATCGGGTAATGATTGGTATAGCCAAGCATATATGGGAGAAAAATTTGAAAATAAAATCGAAAGACATGCTGCGGATAGGCCTATCAGAAGCTCTATTTTCCCGTAAATCAGCAAAGGCTTGCCGCCTTTATCGATTGTGGATCCCCATAAATAACTGCCCAAGCCTAAACCTGCCATAAAAGCAGATAGAACAACAGAAACAGAATAAATAGTGTGCCCAAAAACCAGAGTTAACATCCTGGTCCAGACAACTTGGTAAATTAAGCTGGAAATGCCCGAGAAGAAAAATAAAGAATAAACCCAGGAAAACCGTTTGCTTCCAGAGAGAACCAAATTCTTTTTTTGCGATTTCTTTTTCATTTTTAATTTCATAAAAAAAGCGTAGAAGAAAACTGTAAAATTTGGCAGCGGCGATCTGATTGAGTCGATTGATTTACAAATTCGATTAGCACATAGAAGGCTTCAAATTCTTCTTGGTTTACATTTAAAGTGGAAACCAAATTTATATTGGTCTCACATTCTTTAGCCTTTATGTAAATCTCCCCCCATCGGAATTGACGCTTAAAACCATTGGATTGTCATTATGTTGACCGACTGCAAAAAATCTTTTCTCTTGCTCCGGGTATGTTTATTTTTATATCTGTGCTTTTTGAATCATATAGTTTGTCGACAATTTCTTGAGTGCAGGCATATTGCGAACCTTTTTGATACCAATAGACTGTACAACCCATATAGACCTGATCCAGTATCCCTTCAACGGCAGGCACCGTTTTGCGACTTTCACCCTTGCCATCCTCTTTAGGAAGAATCGCCCAGATAAGAACTATCACCGCCACAATTATTGAAAGGTGGGTAACCGGCGATTTTTTCTTATTTTTTGGGAACTTTGGCAGCAGGTTTTTTTGGTCCTTTTTTTCTGCGTCTTCTAGAACCTGCTTCTTCTCTGTCTCTCTTAGCGATCGCTATAGGTCCTGAATTATAAAACGAGGAATTTATGGATTTTCAGTCCCTTTATGAGATTCCGCAGAGTCTTCATCGGCAGCGGGACCATCCCCACTTAACTCAGCACTTGACCAATCTTCGTCCAGAAAGCGATCGGTCATGGTATGCAGGTCTTTTTTATTTTTTTGCATTTTTTTTAACAGAATCTTTGTCTCTTCGTCCTGAAAAAGGTCATTGAGGTCTTTATCCTCATCTGGAAAAACTTCGTTGAGGTCGATTTCATTTGGGAAGGGAAGATCGTTCTGCGGATTAAAGACTTTTTCTTCAACGCTTTCACCTTCTTCAACAACGTTGTTCTCGTTGTTTGACGGTTCGAGGGGTGTTTCGTTCATATCGAGGACTCCAAAAAAATTCTAAATTGCATAGTACTTAAAAAACCATATATCTGCAATACCTCTCTTAATGAAGAAATGTTGAAATCAATATTACGAATTCAACTCTTGGAGATATTCAAAATGAATAAAACCCTATTTATATTTTTTACTATGTTTTGTTTCTTACTCAGGCGGAGCGTCACCTGCTATTGCAGATGAAGGCCACAAACCCTATGTCGGCTCGAAAGCTTTGGGGCGTATGAAACAGCTAGCTGGAAATTGAGAATGGGAGGGAGATTTTGGAAAAGTCATTGAAAAAGTAAAAGCCAATTACAGACTGACTTCCGCCAACAGTAGAATTATAGAAACTTTTCATATTGGTATGCCGCATAAGATGGTTTCGGTCTATCACGATGATAAAAATAAAAAAACTGGCATGGATCTTTCTTCAGACAGTGATCATGGATCTTTCTTCAGACAGTGATATTGATGTAGCCTATGAGATGCATATCCGCTCCTTCACCTTCGAGTTTGAAGGCCCCGCAGTGGACCACCTATGCGGAAGGCAAAAAAGCGCAGGTGGTAAAAGTCGCTTTCACTCGGCAGTAGAAAATACTAGAGAACCTACAGTAAAAGGTCCAATCAACTTCTGTCCGTTTTTCGAGCATCGACCTATCGCCCCGGCCGCAGACCGGCTGATTAGAAGCGAGCGAGCCAGATTCCCAGGAAAAGAGTTATGGTCATCAATGCCAAAGTCATGCGACTGAGGCCGATCATTTTCTTCAAGGTTGCAGGAACAAGTGCTTTGTTTTTCGGATTGAGATCGAGATCGGAGATTTGGATTCTCAGTGAAAACGCTAGATACATGCTGATGAAAAACGCCCCCACCGCGAATATCATTTTTATGCCGAACAAATTGTAGTAGCCCGGTTTTAGCCCTGTTTGTGCTGTGTAATTCACTAATAGAAAATACACTCCCGAACCAACCAGAATAAGCAGGCAGGCGAACACCGTCGGCGCAAGCAGATCGAGTATCTTATAAGACGGTGAATTTTCGTCACGCCCTTTCTGATCTTTTTCTGCGGTAGGAAGGTAAATGAGCAGACTGTATATTGAGCCGCCGATGGCGATAACGGCCGCCAAAAGATGTATAAAAATGATGATGTTATTTTGCATTGTTTTTAGCGAATATCTTAACGAGTTTTTTCAAGGTAATTTAGTAGCAGGCGCACTCCGAAACCGGATGCACCTTTGTTCGTGTAGGGCCTATCGAATCCCCATGCGGTACCTGCGATATCGATATGCGTCCACGGCTGGTCGCCTGCAAAGGGTTTGAGAAAAGCGGCTCCCATGGTTGTCCCTGCACCTACACCGGGAGACGCGATGTTTTTCAGATCAGCAATATCGCTTTTCGTAGCTTTCTCATGTTCTTCCCAAAGTGGCAATTCCCAGACACGTTCTCCTGTTGCCTCACCGGCATCTTTTAGCTTTTTTATCATAGCCGGGTTGTTGCCGATAACAGCGGCGGCATGATGACCCAACGCATGCAATACGGCTCCAGTCAGAGTTGCGAGGTCGATCACTTCTTTAGGTTTGTAGCGTTGCGCATAAGTCAGAGCATCGGCGAGTACCAGTCGGCCTTCGGCATCGGTGTTGAGAACTTCTATTGTTTTACCGGACATGCTTTTTAAAATGTCACCAGGCTTGATGGCCGATCCACTTGGCATATTTTCTGCCGCAGCAACGATGCC
>CALJGH010000050.1 GCA_938073925.1 uncultured Nitrospinaceae bacterium | reverse complement strand
TTCAGTTTTTTAATCTATTGCCAGACTTCACGGCTTTGGAGAACGCAATGTTCCCTGCATTGATTCAAAATAAACAAAAATCGATTGCCAGGGAAAGGGCGGAGTATCTTTTATGTGAAGTCGGGATGAAAGACAGGATGTCTCATAAACCAGGAGAATTGTCTGGCGGGGAAAGCCAGCGTGTCGCTTTGGCAAGAGGGTTGATGAATCAGCCTGATTTGTTATTGGCAGATGAGCCTACCGGAAATTTAGATACCCATGCTAGCGACCAGTTGATCGCGTTGATTCGCAAACTGAATGTAGAATTCAACCAGATGTTTGTCCTTGTTACGCATAGTCAGAGAGTCGCGGGGCAGTTGGACAGGGTACTGGAACTGGTTGACGGAAAGCTCAATCCGATCAATCAAAGTCTGATGATTTGATTTTATTTGATTAAAAATTTGGAAGGGGGAAATATGAAGCTGGAACAGGTTGCTTCATTAGTGTCTGGAACCTTGGCTGGGGAGGGTGCTGCAGAAATCAGCGGCGCGCGTGGCGTCGAGAATGCTAGGGAAGGAGATATTACCTTTCTCATGCATAATAAATATCTTGAAGCATTAAAAAATACGCAAGCCTCGGCAGTCTTGGTTATGGAACCTGTCGATGTATCGATCCCACAAATCGTTGTGGCAAAACCTGAGCTTGCTTTTGCGCGCTTGATTAAAGAATTTAATCCAGAGCCCAGGCCACAGCCGGGAGTCCACCCCAGTGCTGTCATGGGAAATAATGTGAAGCTGGGAGAGAATGTCACACTTTTCGCAGGAGTATGCATAGGGAATGATGTATCCATAGGCAATGATGTAGTTCTGTATGCAAATGTGGTAATTGGCGATAATTGTAAATTGGGAGACCATTGCACGTTGCATCCCAATGTCACACTTTATCGTAATTCTAATCTGGGGAATCACGTCATCCTTCATGCAGGAGTGGTAATAGGTGCCGATGGGTTTGGTTATACTTTAGATGAAAAGGGTTGCCATTATAAGATCAATCAGTTTGGTCGCGTGGTGATCGAAGACCATGTGGAGATTGGTGCAAATAGTTGTATAGACCGGGCGGCTATGGAAACCACCCTTATTAAGGCAGGAACAAAAATAGACAACTTGGTGCAAGTTGCGCACAATTGTACAGTGGGCGAGCATTCCATTTTGGTGGCTCAGGTGGGGCTTGCAGGTAGCTGTAAATTGGGGCACCATGTTGTATTGGCGGGGCAGGCAGGAGTGGCAGATCATGTGACTCTTGGAGATCAGGTCACATTAACTGCAAAGACGGGAACCTTTCGCGATATTGAAAACAATACTGTTGTTAGTGGTTGGCCTGCAGTTCCCACCGGACAATGGAAACGATTAATGGCTACTTTGCCCAAGCTTCCGGATCTTGCCAAGAAAGTTCGAGAGTTGGAAGCGCGTCTAAGAGAAATTGAAAACAACTCAAATGAGCGGTAAAATTATTGTATATACAAATTTTATCCACTCTGAACACATTTTTTAAAAATGAAAATATATAGGTTGAAAATTTTATTACCTTTTCTTTGTCTTTTCGTTTTGGGTTCTGCGTCCCCCAAGATGACAGGAGAAGAAATCGGAAATTATATCCAAAAAAAACTGAAACGAAACAATCAAGTTCTTAGGATTAACTCTAAAAATCTGGGAGATGACGGCGTTGCCTATCTCGCGAGTTCGCCTATATTAAAAACGGTTAAGACTCTGATTCTTTATAAAGGTCACTTCGGCGATGAGGGGGTGCGTGCCTTGGCAGAATCGGAAAATCTAGATCAACTCACGGCTCTTTATCTTGAAAATAATAATATCACTGATCTTGGTGTTGAGCACATTTCCCGGTCAGAGAATTTGTCAAACTTGAAGGTTTTAAACTTATATCATAATCAAATCTCTGATAAGGGGGCAGGTTTGATTGCTGAGTCAGATACCTTAACCGAGTTACAGGAGTTGAACCTGATTTACAACCAGATATATGGACCAGGAGTAATACAACTAACGAACTCAACAAAATTGAAAAGTCTTAAAAAAATTGAACTGACTTACAACCCAATTAGGAAATCCGCCAAGGATGCCTGGAAACGATTTCAGTTAATGGAATGGCTCAAAGAACTGAATCGTACGAACAGACTGAATGAGGTGGGTGCCGGACTGATTGGTGATTTGGGAGTGGAAGTTTTGTTGCAGTCCGCATTTGCCATTAAGCTGGAGAGACTGGACTTGAAAAATAATGATTTAACGGATGCTTCGGTAATTGCTCTGTCGCAATCGAAAAAATTGAAACAATTGGTTTCGCTGAATCTTTCCAAAAATAACATTACAGATGCAGGGGCTAAGGCTCTAGCTGAATCCAGTATCCTTGAAAAACTGAAAAAACTGGATTTAAATTTTAATCGTATAGGTGATGAAGGTGCCCTTGCAATTGCAGGTTCCCCCAATTTTTCCAATCTTGAATCGTTGAAGTTGGGTCAAAATAAAATCGGTACGGAAGGGGCGCAGGCGTTGAATGAGTCAAAAACATTGCAGAATTTAGTTCACCCAATTTTTGGTTTTTACTAGTAGAATAATTTAAAAAAATATTAATTAAAAAATTTAATTATGGTTCAGATACTCGATTTTGAAAGAGAAATTTTTGCATTAGAAACACAGATACACGATCTGGTGTCTCTTTCACATATGTATGACAGTGTTGGAGATATTACCCACGAGATTGCAAAGCTCAAGAAAAAACTCCGCAGAATGAAGCACGATGTTTATTCCAATCTGAAAGGTTGGGATAAAACTATGGTGGCGCGACATCCAGACCGGCCTCATATGATGGATTATATCAATCATATATTCACAGACTTTTTCGAGTTGCATGGTGATCGGCATGGAGGCTATGGACCATCTATTGTGGCTGGCCCTTCTCAGTTTGGCGATTCATCGGTGATGGTTGTAGGCCATCAAAAAGGAAGAAGTATGGATGAAAAAATTGCCCGGAATTTTGGTATGTCGCAACCCTCGGGTTATCGTAAAGCACTTCGTTTGATGCGAATGGCAGAAAAATTTAATATGCCAATCATTACTTTTATTGATACTCCGGGAGCTTATCCGGGTGTTGATGCAGAAGAAAAAGGCCAGTCAGAGGCCATTGCTACAAATATGTTCAACATGATTCAGTTACGAGTTCCCATAATTTGTGTAGTGATTGGCGAAGGTGGTTCGGGGGGAGCTTTAGCGATAGGCGTTGGCGATCGAATCATTATGCTGGAACATTCCGTGTATTCGGTGATTTCACCTGAAGGCTGTGCTTCCATACTTTGGGAAGATAAGAAAAAAACCGCACAAGCCGCAGATGCCTTATGCTTGACCGCAAACCATTTATTGAAATTTGAAATCATTGACGAGATTGTGCGTGAGCCTTTAGGCGGAGCACACAGGAACCATAAACAAGCCGCCATCCGTTTAAAAAAGGCACTTAGAAGCAACTTATCGAAATTGAAAGAAATAGAAACCAATAAACTGGTTGAGTTGCGCGAACAAAAATTCCGTCAAATGGGCAAAGTTATTGAGGTGGGAGCTTAACTTTTTTATAAATGAGTCTGATGCTGGAAAAGATTTGCGTATTCTGAATCGATGCTGATCAATGCATCGTGAACCCCTGTCTCAACCAATTCTCCATCCCGCATTACAAGAATTCTATCTGCTCCTTCGAGTGTTGATAACCGATGCGCGATGAACAGCGTCGTGCGCCCTGCCATCAGCCTGTTCAATGCTTCCTTGATATGATGCTCTGTTTGTGTGTCTACTGTAGAGGTTGCTTCATCCAATATGAGGATGGGCGGATCTTTCAGGAAGGTACGAGCAATAGCGATTCGGTGTTTTTCCCCTCCCGAAAGTTTGACACCTCGTTCCCCTACTTGCGTATCATAGCCCTCCGGTAAATTAATTATGAATGGGTCTGCATGCGAAGCGATGGCTGCTTCAACAACCTGTTCTCTACTTGCTTCAATGTTGCCATAGAGGATATTTTCTGCGACTGTGCCGTTGAACAAAAAGGGGTCCTGGGAAACCAAGCCGATTTGTTCTCTTAGATAGGAAATTTTTAAATCTTTAACCGGATGTTCATCCAGACATATCTTCCCTGAGTCCACATCGTAAAACCGCATGAGTAATTTGACGAGGGTAGACTTTCCACTTCCAGTATGCCCGACCAACGCAATCTTTTCTCCTGCCGTTATAGAAAATTCGACATCTTTTATCGCCGGTTTCCCTTTAATGTATGAAAAATTTACCCGATCAAACCGTATCTTGCCTAGTACATTCGTCGAAGGTAGCGTCGCGTTCGGACTTTCCTGTACATCAGGCACGGTGTCAATAATTTCAAACAGTCTGTCTCCAGAAGCCAGTGCATGTTGCAGCATGTGGTTGACCGAGTGTAATTGGTTGATCGGAGTATAAAATAAGGCTAGGTAGCCGACAAAAGCAACAAGCGAGCCCACGGTTATTTCATTTGCTTGTACTAAACCCGTACCGAATAAAAGAATCAATACGGTACCAAGGGAACCCAGAAACATCATCGTAGGTGAATAGATCGCCCATATGCGCATTACAGTAAGAGTGCCATCACAATAATCTCGACTGCGTTTTTCAAATTGTTTGACTTCGTGGAGCTGGCGATTGAAGGAAAGTGTTTCCCGAATCCCAGAAATAGAATCTTGCAATTTCGCATTCATTGAAGCGGCTCGTTTGCGAACTACATGATATTGACTGTGCGCTTTTGCTGTATAAATCCATGCTCCATAAATAAGGAAAGGAATAGGTAACAGAGCTACCAGAGCCAGTTTCCAGTGCATATAAAAAAGTATGATAGAAATGCCGACAAGGGTCAGTACTGCGGTAACGACCTGTTCGACACCATCTATGAAAATTCTCTCAACGTAATTCACATCATCATTGGCGCGCGACATGAGTTCGCCTGTCGAACGACTTTCAAAATAACTCAAAGACAGTTTTTGAAGAGAGCGGTACACTTCTGAGCGCAAGTCAAATACGACATCTTGCTCCACCTTGTTGTTGATAATAATGCGTTTATGATTGGTGAAATTGCGTGCCAAGTAAACAACAGCAAGTCCTATGACAGGCCAATAAGCTCCCGGCATTTCTGTGGTCTCCACAAGGTTATCTATAATTACTTTAATCAACCAAGGGGGAACTAGATCCAGTAAAGTTGTGGAAATTGCCAAGAAAAGGGTGAGTGCAACTTGTTTTCGATAGGGCTTTAAATAACTTAGAACTCTTAAAAGAGATTTCATGGACTCCAATAATAAAAATTTGAGAACTTATTTTAATATTATAATAGTATCTTCACTGCATTGGAAAAAGTTTTTTAATCATACATTTTAATATTTTTATGGCGGTTACTATGGAATACAGAAAGTTAGGTGAACTAGAGGTTTCGGTCATTGGTTATGGCGCCTGGGGTATTGGTGGCGCACCTTTCTGGAGAACGGAAGGGGATAAAAAATCCATCGACTCTATTAAAAAATCTTTTGATCTGGGTATCAACTTTTTTGATACAGCACCTGTTTATGGGTTCGGCCACTCGGAAGAGTTAATCGGTAAGGCCCTAAAGCCTGTCCGAGACAAGGTCATTCTAGCGACAAAATGCGGTCTGCGATGGGGTAAGGAGTCGTTGAGTTCGTTACGAAAAGATGCAAGCCGAAAATCTATTTTGGAAGAGATTGACCTCAGTCTCAAGCGATTGGATACGGATCGGATTGACCTTTATCAAGTGAATTGGCCCGATGTTGAAACCACGCAACAGGAAACTATGGAGACACTGCTTGACATACAGGAGAAAGGTAAAATCCGCTGCATTGGGGTGAGTAATTATTCGGCAGGGCAAATAAAGGAATGCCTCAAGTATGGAAAAATTGTTTCGTTGCAACCGGAGTACAGTTTGCTGGCCCGGGAAATAGAAAAAGAAACGGTTCCACTTTGTACTGAAAATGGTATTGGAATAATCGCTTACAGTCCTCTCTCTTCAGGGGTGCTGACAGGCAAGTACGACAAAGACACCAAATTTAATGACTGGCGCAGTAAAGGTATCATTGGAACTTTTACAGGCGAAGGGTTTGTTGAAAATATCAGCAAGGTGGATCGTCTAAAAGAGATCGCTTGTGAAGAAGGGAAGACCTGTGGGCAGATTGCAATCAACTGGGTTTTACGGCAACCGGGACTTGCGACAGCGCTTGTGGGGGTTAAAAATTCGGCGCAGGTGGAAGAAAACCTTAAAGCGATAGGTTGGCAGCCTTCAATTGAGAACGATAATAATATAGAAGAAATTTTTTCTTTAGCTTGATAACGAATAGATTTTCAGGGTACTGCTTTAGGAACAAAGCTATCTTCATTTTGTTGGTAAAGAATCATGTTGCTTAATTCTTGCGAATCTCTTTGTACTTTTTTTATCAGCGCGTTTGTGGTTTGAGTTTCAGGGCGTAACGCGCTTAGAGCATGATTCATATTTTTGATGGACTCGTGTAGATCGAGATCATTTGCCTTAGTTTTATGGGTTGTGAATTCCTCGTGTAATTTTCTTTCCAGGGAAAGCAGATTATGATTGATGCTGTTTTGAAGTGTAATGATGTTTGTTTCCAGATTGCGAGATTGGGCGCGCTGTAGGGTCTGGTTGGTATAAATGAACCCGACTAGCAGAACGGCAAGCCCTGTGTAAAAAAGAATTTTGAGTGTCGTTGTTTCACTTTTTCTTTTTTCGATGCTGGCTTTAATCGTATTTATTTCGCCGGAAACTTGATTTAGAGTTGTCGTTAACTTTTCTATTTCGTCGTGCGACCCGGGTTTATTTGGCGAATCCTGTTTTGTTTTGTCCTGATCCATATTCTATTCCCTTTGGTTAACTTGCCAGATTCTCTATATATAATTTTATCAGAAGATTTCCATAAAACAATGTGATCAAAGTGGCTGCCGCCAGAAATGGACCAAAAGGAATGAGGCTTTTTCTGGATTTCTTCTGCACTACGATTTGTAACAATCCCATGAAAGACCCTAAAAAAGCGCCGATAAAAATAATCAGCAAGACTTTCTGCCAACCTACAAGGGCTCCTGCAGCGGCAATATATTTAATATCGCCTCCACCCATTCCACCATTGCTCAAAACGGCGAGGAGATAGAATAGTCCTCCTCCCAATAAACAACCTGAAAATGAGTCGATGTATCCTATCGTATAACTACCTGCAGCAAGGCCCAGAACAATTCCTGGAAGTGTTATGACGTCTGGAATGATCTGATGCTCGATGTCAATTACAGTGATGATGACCAATGTCGGGGCTACCACTGTATAGATCAGAAAATCAAAGGTCAGCCCAAATTTAAAAAATCCCGCAAGAAGGAGCAGGGCAGTGATGACCTCAATGATCGGATAAATAACAGATATGCTTTCTTTACAATCTTTGCATTTTCCGCCGAGGATTAAATAACTTATAACTGGGATATTGTCGAAAGGCCGAACAGGAGTGGAACAGGCAGTGCAATGCGATACTGGAAAAACAACGGATTCTTTTTTTGGTAAGCGGTAGATGCAAACATTGGCAAAGCTACCGATTGCCAGCCCAAACATAAATATGGCGACCGCTATCAAAGGATATGGAATTGTGTTGATAAATTCCATTTCGAATTAATCCTGACCCATGGTTAGAAAGGGCAATGGTTTTCTTGGGATTCGGTTTCAGATACTGTTTTTAAAGACTGGTAAATAATATCGGCAG
>CALJGH010000049.1 GCA_938073925.1 uncultured Nitrospinaceae bacterium | reverse complement strand
TTTTTCCGTCGGGCGTTGCCCGATTATTTGCAACGGGCTTTTTTAATCTCACCCCAAATGACAATGCCGAATCCGGCGAAGAGTATCCAAGTAGGATGAAGGACATGTTCCGGTTTATTGAAATATAGGAACAACATTAATGCGACCCCGGCCATACTTATTAAGAGTCCGCTATATACAATGCCCAGGCCACTGGCAAACCCATCGGGGTCTTTTAATCCTTTTCTTGCTTCTGGTCGTAACGTTACTTTAATCATGTTCCCTTTTTTTCTTCCAGTGTTTCGTTGAGGCTTCCCATTCGATAACCTTTTGGGTCGAGTAGTATGGTTTGGAACCCCAGTGCCTGGAATTTTTCCGTCACTTTTTTTTCAATAACCGAGGTGAATTGCGGTAGTTCATTTTTTTCCAGTTCAATGCTTGCGGTGTCGCCATGATGCCGAACACGTAGTTGTTTGAATCCCATAGACAATAAAAGGTCTTCGGCTTTTTCTATCATCTTGAGTTTTTCGTGAGTCACCGGTTCGCCGTAGGGAATGCGTGAAGACAAGCAAGCCATTGCAGGCTTGTCCCATATGGAAAGTTTCATTTGCCTAGCTAGGTCACGGACATTTTGTTTGTTGAATCCTGCTTCGACCAATGGACTCCTCACTGCATTTTCACGTGCCGCATCGATTCCGGGTCGGTAGTCTCCCAAATCATCCGTGTTAATTCCATTTAAGATGTAGGGAATACTTTTTTCGTGAGCTAAGTTTTGCAGGCAAGAGTAGAGTTCAGTTTTGCAGTGGTAACAACGGTTGGCAGGGTTAGCCTGATAATTTGGATTGCTCATTTCATTCGTTTGAATAGTGAGATGCTCTGCTCCAATTTCCTGAGCCAGTTTGTGGCAAGCTTCCATTTCTCGGTTGGGCAGACTGTCTGATTGAGCTGTTGCCGCGAGAGTGTTACTTCCCAGTACTTCCTGAGCGATAGCGAGAACTAGGGTGCTGTCCACTCCGCCGGAAAAAGCCACGAGAACACGATCCATTTCTTGGATCAAGGATTTCAGTTTTTCAGTTTTTTCGTGCAACGACATAATAGCCAGAAAATAATTTATCAGGGCTAAGAGTATCACAAAGGAAGGGGCAAAAAAAATCCGGGAACATACCCTGTTTCCGGACTTCGAGGAGGAGAAAATTGTCGAGAGGGATAAATCTAATCCATTTCTCTAAATATAGTTTATCGAAAGCCTATGAGAGTATCGCGGATTTTTGGATAAATACTGGGCCTTCTGGAATCGATACAAGACCGAAATGCAGATCAACCCCTAATAGGGCTATTAAATAAGGGTAATTCAGGAGAGTAAGTAGACGCAGCCTTATAAGACTGTAATACAAAATTTGCAGTTACCGCCCCACTTACAGATGATTACTAGCTAAGATCGGCTTTCAGTTTGAGTTCCTTCAACTGTTTTTTATCCACCTCGGAAGGTGCCTGCGTCATCAGGCAGGTAGCTTTCTGAGTTTTTGGGAATGCAATTACGTCGCGGATAGAATCAGCGCCAGTCAACAGCATGGCAATGCGATCGAGACCCATGGCAATACCGCAATGAGGCGGGGCGCCATATTGCAATGCATCGAGCAGGAAGCCGAATTTTGCTTCTGCTTCTTCTCTGCCGATGCCGAGGAGCTTGAACATTTTTTCCTGCACTTCTTTTTGGTGGATACGAATGCTACCGCCGCCAATTTCGTTACCGTTTAAAACCAGATCATAAGCGCGAGCCTTGATGGAGCCGGGATCGGATTCAAATTTATCCATATCTTCTTCCCGTGGAGCGGTGAAGGGGTGATGCATTGCGGTATACCTTTTTTCTGCTTCGTCATATTCAACCAGCGGGAACTCGGTTACCCAGATAAAGGCATTTTTCGATTCATCAACCCGCTTCAATAGTTTGGCAATGGCGAGACGCAAATGCGCTAATGCATCGGCAACAATTTTAGGTGTGTCGGCGATGAACACCACAGTGTCACCCGGTTTGCTGCCCAGTTTTTCCAACATACGGTCGAGCATTTCCTGCTCAAAAAATTTGATTATCGGCGACTGTAGTTCGTTTTCCTGAACTTTGATCCAGGCCATGCCTTTTGCGCCGTAGGTTTTAGCGATTTCTGTTAAATCGTCCAAAGCTTTTCTGGATAAAGAGTCTGCGCTATTTTTGATGTTTAACGCACGAATCTGTCCACCCGATTCTAAGACCTGCGCGAAAACCTTGAACTTGGTTCCACGGACAATTTCAGCGAGGTCAACGATTTCCATTTCAATTCTCATATCTGGTTTGTCTGTGCCAAATCGATCAATAGCATCTTGATATTTTAAAATCGGAAAGGGAGTTTTAATTTCTTCGTTCAACACTTCTTTGTATATCGCAGCCATCATCTCTTCGATCATCTGAAAAAGTATTTTTTCATTACCGAAAGACATTTCAACATCTATCTGGGTGAACTCCGGTTGTCTGTCCTGTCGTAAATCTTCATCACGAAAACATTTAACGATCTGGAAATATTTATCCATTCCCGAAACCATGAGAATCTGTTTGAACAATTGTGGTGATTGCGGCAGTGCATAAAACTTTTGTGGGTTCAACCGACTGGGAACCAGATAATCACGTGCCCCTTCAGGGGTGCTCTTGGTCAGCATTGGGGTTTCCACTTCCATGAAACCATTCCGATGGAGTTCGTTGCGGGCGGTGCGAGTAATGTCGTAGCGAATTTTTAAATTTCGTTGTAGTTCCGGTCCGCGAAGATCGAGGAAACGGTATTTCAAGCGCAATGCTTCCGATGTGTCTTGAGGCTCCCAGGGAGAAATGGGCGGAGTTTCCGATTTATTCAGAATGCTCAATTCATCGACATAGACTTCAATCTTGCCGGTTTTTAATTTGGGATTGACCATGTCCTCCGGGCGGGCACGTACTTTTCCTATTACGCCGATGACAAAATTACCGCGAATGGACTGAGCATGTTCGTGTGCCAGTTGGTCGATTTGTGGATTCAGTACCACCTGGGTCATACCATATTTGTCCCAAAGGTCGACAAAAATTAATCCGCCATGGTCGCGGCGCGTATGTATCCATCCACAAAGAGTGACCTGTTTGTCGATATCTTTGTCCGTTAATTCTCCGCAATGATGTGTTCTTTGTAGTTCGCTACTCATTTATGACCTTTATTTTTATACAAGAGATTTCGCCAGCCAAGACGCAATGCGACAAAACCGATAACTTACTGAAAACAGAAGGTACTTGCAAGGGGTAAATAGATGGAATACTGGAAGTATTAAGACTCGACACCTTGATTGCTTGTTTCGTCTTCGGCATCGGCTTCTTCCTGTTCCTTTTCCTCTGCGGCCAGTCGTTCGGCTTCGATTTTGGCTTTTTCCAATTGTTTTTTATGCAGTTGATAGTCTATGACCATCTGCGGTTTGATCTTAATGGCCACTGGAATATTAACCGTGCTGCAAGAACGCATACAGACTCCACAGCCCGTGCAAATATTTTTGTCGATAATGGGTTTGTCGTCTACCTGATGAATCGCTCCAGGAACCGGACAGTCAATGACACATTGCTGACAAAATGTATCTCCATAAGCTTGGCATTTCTTTTTGTCGAGTATGGCATAACCCATACTCACATCTGTCAATTCCTCAAC
>CALJGH010000048.1 GCA_938073925.1 uncultured Nitrospinaceae bacterium | reverse complement strand
TGAAAAAAGCTGGGCTTCTCTCGCCCCCTTGCTGGATCATCGACGCTATGTAGAATCTATTATCGCGGGCATACAAATTCATGCCCATCAAGATTTCCGTACCTGCGTCACCATGAATAATGACGAGTCTACTTTTGAGATACCTGACTACATCCTTTCGCGACTGCAACCGACTTTAAATATGAGTATGCCTAGCTACGCCGATGAATTGGAAATCCTGCGATATCATCTACCGTTTTCTGAAGAAGAGCTTTTAAAAATGACTGTCGAATTTCTACAAAAATCTCATCAATTGGATTTAGAGTTTTCTCCCAGAGATGGAATTCATATACTGCAATACGCCTTAAAACGTCTGAGTCAAGAAGCAGGTCATCCGCTTTCCAAAGATGAGTTCTGGCAGGAAGCGGTCAGCAAGGTGTTAGGAGATGACGCGCTCGACTTGGATAGTCTTGCTGCCAGAAACCAAAGGTCTCTCCAAGACGAGAGAATGCCCATGGGACTCGGCGATTTCTTTTTTAACGATGACAATCCATTGCACCCAGATAGCGATAAATAAATCCTCGATATGGACAAAATTTTTAGACTTAGTGATCGTGTTCGATTTCTTCCTGCCGTTCACGGCAGTGGAAGTTTTGCTAGGGAAATCAGGAATCGTATTTTATCAACAAAATGCGACTGTCTTGCGGTTGCCCTGCCTCCCGAATTTCAGAGTTCTGTGGAAGAAGGCATTGATTTGCTCCCGCAAATCACATTGGCTACACAACTGGAACCAGAAGGGTCACTTAATTATGTACCAATAGATCCCAGCCAGCCCATCATCTCTGGCTTGCGGGTTGCAAAGCAAGAAGGCATTGCCCGCCGCTTTATCGACTGGAGCACCTCTAATTATGAAACCAGGCATACTCATTTTCCCGATACTTTTTCTTTGCAAAAAGTCTCATATGAAAAATTCGCAAGCACGTTACTTTTAACTCTAAAGCGACCTGAAGAGAAATCACAACATTATTGGCGTGCTTATTGGATGGCCTACCAGCTTCACTGCCTTGAAATGGATTTTTCCAATATACTAGTCATTTGTTCAGTCCTTGATTGGCCTTGGATAAAAGAAGCCTTCGATGAACGCAAGCAGTACAAAAAGCCAGCAGATGGTATCGCCACACCTTCTCTCAACCGTGTCGATAAAAATACCTTGTTTTTTGCACTAACCGAGTTTCCTTTCATCACTTATCTTTATGAAAAAAAACGTCAGGAAATGCGAGCGGACAGTAACGCTCCAATAGATGGGGTTAAAGAAATTTTATTGCGCGCACGCGACCTATTTCTAAAAAAACATAAAATTCGTTATCACAATCTTACTTCGCAAACATTCCAGATACTCTTACAATATTTGCGAAACCTGACGCTTATGGAATCGAGGTTGTTGCCTGATCTCTACACTCTGGTCAACTCGGCAAAACAATTTGGCGGTGATCCTTTTGCCATTTCCGTTCTCGAAGCTGCGAGAGACTATCCATTTGATGAATCTGATATTGATGGCTCCGATACCATATCCTTGGGAATAGACAAGGGAGTTTTCGACGCAGAAGATTCTACGCCCACAGGAATGAAGAATCGTCTTCTAGAAACTCAGTTCGAGTGGCGGACATTGGATTTAAAGCCAGAACCTGATTTAGACAAAAAACAAAACTGGAAACATAAATGGGATCCGCACGGGCAATGTTCCTGGCCGCCAGAAGATGAAAAAATAGAAAACCTCAATACTCATGTTCGCGAGCAAACTCGACTTCTGCTAGGCCATGATCTGGCAAGGACAGAAAAGTTCACCTCATCGGTCAAAGATGGAATTGATATTCGCGATACACTTCGGCATTGGTATACAGGCGATATTTACGTGAAAGAAATTCCTCCCTCACGCGGCGAAGTTGAAATCATCGTTTTTCTGTTTGATCCCGAACCCGACCCAAGTCGATATAACTGGCGGCAGACCTGGTATGCAGAACATAAAGATGAGTCCACACTCTGTTTTTATGCAACGGAGTATATGGAAAATCTGATCGGCCCGGGAATAGGACAAGCTAATTACGGCGGTTGCATGATGCTTTTCCCACCCCGCCCTATTCTCGATATCTGGCAGGACCCACGTCTACGGTTTTCGGAAACTCTGGAAGAAAAACTTTTAGAAGCGGCTTTTTTTCATTCCCGTGAAAAAAATATCACTGTGGTTTCACCTTGTTCTCCACAAATGGCATGGCGTCGCCTGGCTCGTCGCTATGGAAAAAAGATCATTCATATACCCCTTAAACGCTTTTCCAATCAGACAATAGAAAAAGTAAGGCGTTTCCATGTTTTAAATGGAAAAGATATACGCTCTTATGCAAAACGATTTATTCAAGATTTATAAGTTCTATGCCTAATGACATAAAAATAAGAAAAGCCGTCAAATCCGATATACCCGTTATCGTCGAATTCAATCAGGCTCTTGCCAAAGAAACCGAAGACATACAACTTAACCCCGAAACACTAGCTTCGGGTATAGCAAATGCCTTAGATAGAGATGAGTGTCATTATTTTATAGCGAAATTAAATGGGCAAGTTATAGGGCAAACCATGATCACTCATGAATGGAGTGATTGGAGAAATGGGATTATGTGGTGGTTTCAAAGCGTTTACGTGCAACCAGAACACAGAGGAAAAGGAGTTTTTCGTACCATGTTTGATCATGTAGAAAAACTGGCACGAAACAACCCAGAGGTGAAAGCCCTGCGCCTATATGTCATGCAAAACAATTTGTCCGGAAAAAACACCTACGCGGCCCTTGGCATGACCGACTCAGGTTATGTGGTTTACGAGAAGGAAGGCCTGAACTAACATTTCAGTTTAATTTATAGGGGGCTGTTCGTCCCAAAAATATTTGCTGGACCGAATCGGGAAAGTTCTGGTCGCATTCATTCAAATATTTCATCACGGAAATCATCCAATCCGATTCATGTGGAGAGCGGATAATAGCAATATTAGCCGCTTCATATTCCTTGCAAAT
This sequence comes from uncultured Nitrospinaceae bacterium, assembly GCA_938073925.1. Taxonomy (GTDB): domain Bacteria; phylum Nitrospinota; class Nitrospinia; order Nitrospinales; family VA-1; genus UBA8687. The sequence continues at coordinate 8,042 of CALJGH010000048.1, read as the reverse complement.
TTTATCTTCACTTTTTTTACCAGAGTATTTGTCCTTTTTTATGATGTTCAGAGGTCGCAAAGGGTCGACCTGGACAATTTCCAACCCCTGATATTTCTCCGGCACATCTTCTTCAATAAATTCTTCAATCGGAATCCCATTAACATTGGTCAAACCCGATTGCGCCAGAGAGGCAATATAAATAGGTGCGCGTTTAATGGTAGCGTGTTCAGCGAACCCTTCTCTGAAAACGGTTTGGTTTTTTTCAGAAGCACCAAACACAACAAAGTCCCAGCGGCCTGCGGTTAATTGCCGTTGCCTCTGAACAATTTCAGTTTTTTCATAGGCCTCCGTGATCTTGTCAAAGACAACCTGATCTTTAGCTCGTAATTTAAATTTGGGCACTTACAGCTCCATTTTTATATATTTTCCTATTATATTATGCTGATAGTAGTAGCATTTTTTTGTATTTAATGATCTCAGCTTTGTTATACTACTTAAAGTGAAACCTCGGAAATTTTTATATCCCCTCCTTCCCTCCAGATGAAAAACAACATAAGCAAAGCTGCAGGTGCCGTAAGCGGAATGACACTTCTTTCCCGTATTTTCGGATTCGCAAGAGATTTGTTTATTGCTATGGCTTTTGGCTCTTCTACAGCAGCAGATGCTTTTTTTGTGGCCTTCAGAATCCCCAATATGCAAAGACGGGTTTTAGGCGAAGGTGCCGTGGCATCCGCATTTATTCCTGTTTTTTCAGAAACCTTAGAGAATCACGGCCAGCAGGCAGCCGAGGAACTCACTGCAAATATTTTTAACATTCTGTTGATCCTGTTGACAGTGACCTCTCTGGCTCTCTTTATATTTTCTCCGGCTGTGGTCACTCTTTTTGCGCCAGGTTTTCTTGATGATCAAGAGAAATTCAATCTCACTGTCGATTTAACACGCTGGATGGCACCTTATTTGTTCTTCATTGGGCTTGCGGCTTTTTCCATGGGAATTTTAAACTCTCTTAAAGTCTTTGCACTACCCGCAGCTACTCCCATCCTTCAAAATGTTTCTATGATAGCCGCAATCTTGATTTTGGTGCCGCAAATGGATGAACCGATTATGGGTCTTGCCATCGGTGTCATTTTTGGTGGGGCTCTACAGACCCTAATACAATTACCTACTATTATTAAAAAAGGTTATGGCTGGAAAAAACGTCTCCACTTCAAACAACCCGAGGTTATTAAAATTGCCAAATTAATGGGCCCTGCCATTTTAGGGTTGGCAGTTTATGAGTTAAATCTTATGGTAGATACCTTACTGGCATCCACACTTCCTGAAGGGTCAATTTCTTATCTATATTACGGCAATAGATTGGTGCAACTTCCATTGGGTGTTTTTGCGGTGGCTCTTGCAGTGGTTTTATTGCCCACTCTTTCGGGCCATGCTGCAAAAGGCGAATTGAAAGAGCTTGTGCAAACGATAAGTTTTAGCATTAGACTCATCCTCTTCATTACTATCCCCGCCACGATAGGACTCATCATTCTCAGAGAACCTATTGTTAATACTTTATGGGAGCGAGGCGAATTTTTGCAGGCTTCGACTCAGGGAACAGCCATAGCTTTACTTTATTATTCAATAGGGCTTTGCGCTTATTCTGGAATTAAAATTATTGCTCCGGCATTCTATTCCCTTCAAGACACCAAGACCCCTGCGAAAATCGGCATCTATTCAATGATTCTTAATATTGTTCTCAATCTCATTCTCATGGGGCCTTTACAGCATGGCGGGCTGGCTCTTGCAACATCTCTGTCAGCTCTATTTAATGCAGTACTACTAACCTATTTCCTACGAAAACGTCTGGGACTACTTGGCGGAAGGAAGATTCTGCGAGCAACAATTAAAATGGGGATTTCTGCGAGCGCAATGGGTATTGCAATTTATTTTTGCAAAGAGGCTTGGTTTAATTTAAGTGATCCCATTGGTATTCGCATAACGGTGCTACTGACTTGCATATCATTGGGAATACTGGTATATGCCTTAATCTCCTATCTCCTGAAAAACGAGGAATGGAGTTACTTGCTAGACATAAGAAGAAATAGAGCTAAATAAATATCAGCCAATACAACTTGAAGACGTAAAAAGGAAATTTAAATGATTGTAGCTTGTCTTGATCTTGAAGGAGTATTAGTACCGGAAATCTGGATTGCTTTTGCAGAAAAAACGGGCATTGAAAAACTACGCCTGACCACTCGAGATATTCCCGACTACAATGAGTTGATGCGTGGTCGATTAGAAATTCTTAACGAAAATAATTTATTGCTATCGGATATACAAGAAGTGATAAAAGGAATTGCCCCTCTAGAAGGTGCAAAAGAGTTTCTTTCATGGCTCGAATCGGAATTCCAGGTGATAATTCTTTCTGATACTTTTAATCAGTTCGCTGGGCCACTAATGGCACAGCTCGATTATCCGACGCTTTTTTGCCATGACTTGATCATCGATGAAACAGGAAAAATCAATGACTTCCAGCTTAGAATCCCCGACGCAAAAACAAAAGCGGTTAAAGCATTACAAGGGCTGAACCTGAAGGTTATTGCGGCGGGTGATTCTTATAACGACACAGGAATGCTGAAACAAGCAGAAGCAGGAATTTTATTCAGAGCTCCTGATAATGTTATTGAGGAGTTTCCGCAGTTTCCCTTGACGAAAACTTACAAAGAGTTCAAGCAAACATTTATTGAAACAGCAAAAAACCTTTAAGTAAACACTATTTAATTTCTGAGTCGAGAAGTTTTGTGGCGATCCAGCCTGTTTTAGCTTCTTCTCCTGCCTGCGGCTTGAGTTTTACGTTTGACCAAACTCTATCGTCCCCCAAGACCTCCACCTGATCTCCCATTCTAAGCGAACCAATGATCTTGCTGGTTTTCATGTTTGGCAGGTTTCTCAAATTAACCATCCTCGTATTGACCTTAAAGAAGACTTTAAAATCTTTATCCTCTGAAACTTTAAAGGGGATTTCCTCTACGCTGGATGAAAAACCATCCATCAACTTTACATCCAGCTTGTAAAAAACGATTACCAAAAATAAAAGAGTCAAAAGGCTGATTCGCAACATCGCCTGCGAAAATTTAAGCTCACCGTCGGAATCCGATTCCGGCCCCTGAGGCGGTTCGCATTGCACACAATAATATCCCGGTGCAGGCAATAGCGAATTGCAACTATCACAGTATAAATATTTGCGTTCAGGATCATTCACAGAAATATTTAAAATACTTTGATCCATAAAGTTCTCAATTAAGCCTATAAATTTTCCGATATTTTTTTTTAAGATAATCCAAAAATATGGTCGGGTTTAAATCATCTCCGGTAACCTGCTTGACCAGATTTGCAACAGAAAGTAACCGCCCCTTCTCATGAATTTCCTGATTCAACCATTGCCGTATCGTTGCCAGATTCCCAGATTCAATTTCATTTCCTAAATCTGGTTTTTCTTGTAGTAAAGTTTTATAAAACTGGCTCGCATAAATAGCCCCCAACGTATAAGAAGGAAAATAGCCAAATGCAGCCCCACTCCAATGCGTGTCCTGCAAAACACCCAAAGTATCACTCGGAGGCTCAACTCCCAGATATTCTTTCATTTTAGAGTTCCATAACTCGGGCAAAGTATTAATTTCTACAGAACCATCGAACAAACCTTTTTCAATTTCATATCTTAAAATGACATGCATAGGATATGTGACCTCATCTGCTTCAACTCTTATGTATGAAGGCTCGCTAACATTAACGGCTTCATACAATTGATCACTTGAAACAGCATTGAAGTTTTCTGGAAAGGTTTCCGCTATTAAAGGTAAATAACTTTTGCAAAAAGCTGGGCCTTGGGCAATCATTCGCTCCCAAAATAAGGATTGCGATTCGTGGATACCCATGCTGAGTGCTTCCGAGGCGGGCAGGTCTCTACCCACTTTCATCCTGCCTTGCTCATAAAGTCCATGACCAGTTTCATGGATAACTGCATAAAGAGACTCAATAAAATTATCCGTTCGGTACCGAGTGGTAATACGAACATCAGTTGGATGACTGCCACCGCAAAAGGGGTGCACAGAAATATCCATACGACCTCTATCAAATGCAAAACCAATTTCTTCACTTATACGTCGCCCTAACCCTTCTTGTTTCTCTACAGGAAAATTTCCCGAAAGGAATGAAGTTTTGGGTTTGTAGTCCGATTTCTGTATATCGCGAATCAATGGGATGAGTTCCGATTTTAATGTCTCAAAGACAGGTGTAATCTTTGCCATTGTTCCACCGCGTTCATAGAGGTCGATGTTCGCATCATAAGAAGGCAGTTCGGGAGAAACATATTCTGCCCATCGTTTTTTCAACTCTACCAATTGCTTTAATAAAGGAGCAAAATCAGAAAACTTATTCTCCGATCGCGCCTTGACCCAAACCTGATGGCCCTTTGAAGAAAGCTCTGCTAGTTTCATGACGAGGTCTTTAGGCACTTTGGTTTCCATATCATACTCGCGCCGGGCTTCACGAATATTACATTCTTCGAAAGCATTAAAGGAGTTTTCCTTATCCAAAGCGTCTAATAATTTCCCTAATTTCGGGTCCGTACTTTTTTCATGGATGGTTCCAGCTAATACTCCCATTTGCCTGGCACGAGATTCTGCAGCACCGCTGGGCATGATTACTTCCTGATCCCAATGCAGTATTCCCATGATGCCACCCAAACGACTCGTCTCTTCAAGCCGCCGCTCTAACTTCTGATAATTTGTTTCCATAATTATTCCAATTTATTTAACCGCTGAATTATCCCGAACGATGCGCAACATTCCCGATTCTATAATTAAGACCCTTTCTCCCGCTTTCAACTCTTCATCATTAACTTGAACAATCGCATAGGGTTCACCAGCATCAGGCTGAACTATAAATTCAGAAGCATCGCCACCGGTGATTAAATTTTCCGTAGTGTGACCAACTATTCCTCCAATTACCGCTCCACCCAACCCCCCTAATGCTCGGGTTGCTGTACTACCTCCTAAGGTTGAACCAGCAAGCCCTCCCGCAACCGCTCCTGCTGCTGCACCGGCACCTGATTCCGTTCCTTTTATTTTCACATCCCGAACCGACAAAATAACACCTTTTTTAAAAGTTGAGGGGGCGCCCATCTCTCCGCGTTCATAAGTAGATCCTGAATGCAGCGAACAACCTGCAAAAATACCCACTAAGAGTAAAGCCGGAATAAGGTTTTTTACCATTAGTCTCTCCAGAAAATTAAAATCAAATTTGTTATAGTCTATTGTTACTTGTCATAGTCTACCTCAAAACTAGAGTTTTGCGAAAGTACCGCAAATGGAATTTGATGTAGAAACAATAAGTCTGTGCAAGCCCGCTTGAATATTCTACGTAAAGGTATTGTAATCGATGGGAATTTCGTCAATTACTATAAGACTCTTTTTTGAAAAAACTCCTGAAGACTAAGAGTAAAATATTGGAATTCGCCGTATGTATGCCGACCTGCTGGAATAAGATAATAACATGTCGAATGGTTTCGCGAATTCATTTAAAAATGGGATAATAAACTCAAAGAGTTGGGTGGTTAATTTTTTTCATTTTCTTCTTATACTCATATAATACCGAAATAAAAGCCTTTAATTGACATTTAAAAGGTTTTACCCTAATATTGATAACTATTCTCATTATTACTTTAAAACGAGAGTACTCAATTAATCTGTTGCGAATCAACCACGTGCCCGCGTTCACAAGAGCATATTATTTGGTAAGCACCCTTAAATTTCACACGAATCTCTGATTATGCAAATTCCTCACCTTCCTCGTACCACAAGCCTTTTTATAATCTTTGCACTTTCAATCTTTTTCATTAGCAATGACCAGGCATCTGCCAAATCTTTCAATCAGGAAACCCAAGACACAGTTAAAAAAATTGTAATGATGCTAAATATTGCTGCCAAGGAATTTGCAGATGGCGTCGTAGATGGGAAAATTGTCATCCCCCCGGAATATAAAGAGAGTCAAGTTTTTCTTCAGCAAGCTTCTGAAAGATATTCACGGGTATCAAAAAAAATTGAGGACCAAGCTAAAGCAAAAGTCCTGGGTCAACATTTCTCAGAGCTGAAGCAAATGGTAAAAACTAAAGTGGCATCTCAAAAAATCTGGGATAAAGTCAATCAAGTCAACTCACAATTGATGTCCACTTTTAAAATTGAGATCAACAAACTTCCGATCACCCCTGTCTCTTTGAGCAATGGAAAAAAGATTTTTGAAACCAACTGCGCCGTTTGTCATGGTATTGCTGGACATGGTGATGGCCCTATTGCTAAACAATTCGATCCCCCCCCTGCCGTTTTATCTAACCCGCAATTGACTGGCGATACCAACACAACCGCCTATGATAATTTCGAAGTTCTCAACGTTGGCATAGCTGGTACCGTAATGATGTCGTGGGCAGGTGTTTTGTCTGAAGCTCAAATTTGGGATGTAACTTATTATCTACGGTCATTTTCTAATGCCAATGTGCAACTTCCTCCCGTAAACCTCGACCTTGCCGCACTGGAATCGGCTGGCGAAAGTGCCAAAGATATTTCAGACCAGGTCATGACCGATGTTCGTGCTCTGCTTGCTGAAAGTTTAACGAAATTCAAAGATAACAAATTAGAAGACGCCGCTGAAACAGCTTTTGATGCTTATATGACCTATGAGAAGATTGAATCAAACTTACTCACTCGTGATAGGAACCTTGGCATAAAACTAGAGTCAGCTTTCAGCCGTTACCGTGGCGAAATCAAACGTGGAGCGACTTTAGAGCATGTAGAAAAAATTAATAACGAAATCTTATTAGATCTTTCTAAGGGTCACGAACTGCTAAAAAATGAAGTTGGATTTTCCGGATTATTTATTCAATCTCTTTCCATAATTGTACGCGAAGGTTTTGAAGTAATTCTTATAATTGCCGCCTTGATTGCGTTCTTGCGCAAATCTCGTAATGAGGCACGTATAAAAAGTATTCATATCGGTGTCGTAGTAGGTATCCTTGCCAGTTTTCTAACAGCCTATATCATCCATGAAATTCTTCATTTAAGTGCAGTCAACCAAGAAGTTCTGGAAGGTTGGATCATGATTGTGGCTGTTGCCATTTTATTCTCGGTTAGCTATTGGCTTGTTTCAAAAATAGACAATAAAAAATGGCAGGAATATATCAACAAAACTATGCGAGGAGCACTTTCCAAAGGCAATGTATGGACTCTGAGCGCAGTGGCTTTTATTACTGTTTACAGAGAAGGCTTTGAAACGGTTTTATTTTATAAGGCTCTTTTTTTATATGCTGGAGAATCAACAAGTGGCATCATTTCAGGTTTTTTCGCAGGGTGTGTGATGCTCGCAGGAGTTTTTTATTTAATAAATTATATAGGGTTACGTATCCCCATCAAATGGTTTTTTGGTTTCACCAGTGCCCTCCTTTATTACATGGCTTTTACTTTCATGGGAAAAGGCATTCATGTATTGCAAATGGGTGAGCAGATCACAATGACCATTGCAGAAAATTTACCTAGTATTTCCTGGCTGGGTATGTATCCAACATGGGAAACCTTCATTGGCCAAGCTATTTTAGCTGCCGCTTTTATTTTTGCATTGGCCTACACTTTCATTATTAAAGCCGAGCTCGGCTCAACGCAATTAAAAAAAGACACAGCACAATTACAAAATAACATAACCCAGGTTCACGACCTGGTCGAACATATTTCTGATCACGCGAAGAAATGCGAAACCTTACTTAAAGACACACCTGATCAAGATCTTCAAGAACTCTCCGGTCATTTGAAGGAAATTGATATTAAGATACACGAGCTATTTGGTCATGTTAAGTATCTAGAAAATCAACTTCAAGATGAATTTGAAAAGCTCGCCAAGCAAGGCTTTCAAGTAAAATAATTTCAGTCTGGTTAATAGCTAATGGAATTTTAATGAGTCCACACCTGACGACTCTCGATAAAAAAATGCACTCGAAGATGGAGCAACTAAAGGAAAGGAATTGGAAAATATAAATT